>CBFHRY010000036.1:0-10751 GCA_965658385.1 Gammaproteobacteria bacterium | reverse complement strand
AATTCAAAAGTTAAATCAACCCGATATGGATTTCAGGCAATGGGCGTCTCAGTAATATGCCACCCTAAAAATCCAAATATTCCAACAAGCCATATGAACGTTAGATTATTTTGTATTTTAAATAAAAATAAACAAATTAAGGATTGGTGGATTGGGGGCGGATATGATCTAACTCCATATGTTATTTACAAAGATGATATTAATAATTGGCACTCTCAAGCTAAAGCAAATCTTGATAGATTTGATAAGTCTTTTTACAAATCTTTTTCGAAAACCTGCAATGAATATTTTTATATTCCTCATAGAAACGAGAGAAGGGGGGTTGGGGGTATATTTTTTGATAACAAGCAGTATAAATCTATTGATTCAAGCATAAATTTTCTTGAATCAATAGCCAAAACCTATCTTTCCTCCTATATGGAGCTCATTAATAATAGAAAAAAAGAAACTTTCACCAAAGAAGATAAGCAATTTCAGGAAATTCGAAGAGGTAGATACGTAGAGTTTAATCTTGTTAATGACAGAGGAACGGCATTTGGACTTCAGTCTAAAGGAAGGATTTCCTCAATCCTCTCTTCTCTTCCACTTAATGCATCTTGGGTTTATAAGAAAACAAAATCTATGGAAGCCAGAGAAAAGAAATTAATTAAGACCCTCAACAAGGACTGGAATGTCTAAAATCTTTAAGCTTGGAGTTGTTGGTAATCCTATTGAGCATTCATTGTCTCCCTTTATCCATTCCCGTTTTGCTAGAAATGAGAACATATCAATTTCCTATGAAGCATTTAAGGTTGAAGAAAACAATTTTAATAGTTTTATCAAGGAGTTTTTTTCACACAAGGAATCCTTGGGCTTAAACATAACACTTCCATTTAAAAAATCAGCAGCGCAACTTGAGGGAAAGATCTCTAAAGAAGCAAAAATAATTGCAGCTGTTAACACAATTAAAAAAGAGAGCAGATTACTTTATCTTGATAGCACAGATGGGGTTGGTTTTATTGATGACCTAAAATCAAAAGGAGTGGTTATAAAAAATCAAAAAATAATGATAATAGGAGCTGGCGCAGCATCTGAAAGCATCTTATATAAAATTATTGAAGAAAAGCCTAAGCAAATTATCATAAATAATAGAACGGAGGAGAAGGCTGCCTCACTAGTAAAAAAATATAAATTACTATTTTCAGATATCGATGTTGCCAAAAACAATCATAATGATGTTTCACCAGATTTAATTATAAATGGAAGCTCTGCCGGTTTAACTGGACGGTTCTCTGCACCAAACCTGATCACTCATAAAGATCAGGTTTTCTATGATCTAAATTATTCGCTTGAAGCAACACCCTTTTGCGAATGGGCAAAAGCAATATCGCCAAATGTTTATGATGGAATTGGTATGTTGGTTAATCAAGCTGCCTATTCCTTTAATAATTGGTTTGGTGTAAAACCAAATACAGACAACGTTCTCAGCGACCTAAAGTCTTTATGACCAAATTCATCCAGTTTATTTCAGGCGCAGTATGCCCTAGTTGCAAGGCCATAGATACTATTGCAATTAGCAAAGACAATAACCATATTTATTGTGTTAAATGCGATTTCAAAGAGATAAGACCTGGATCAGAAAACAAAAAAACAGACACCATAAAAGCAATAAATATTGATGAATCTTAAAAGCCGCAAAAACTAGAATAAAGGCTAACAAAAGTATATTATACGCACCGTAAACAACCACAAGCCTAGTCTATATTATAAAAAAGACTTATAATGGTTTATTAATGAATTTTATTTTTATAAGAAACGCAATCACCACAGGACTGAAAATGCCATTTAATTTTATCAATAAGTTTGCTGCATATATTTTTACATTAACACTTTTCTCAACCTCGGCTAAAGCTGATTGGTTTGCCCTAAACATGACAGAGGGAGCCACTGCTATCAGCAAAGAAGTTTTTGATTTGCACATGCTAATTTTCTGGATATGTGTGGCAATTGGAGTGGTTGTATTCAGCGTAATGTTTTATTCAATGTTTGCCCATACAAAGAAAAAGAATCCTGTAGCTGCAACTTTTCATGAAAGTACTAAAGTTGAAATAGCATGGACAGTTATTCCTTTTCTAATCCTAATTGCAATGGCAGTACCAGCATCTAAAACTCTTACAAAGATGTATGACGATACTGCTGGAGATGTAAATATTCAAGTAACTGGTTATCAGTGGAAATGGCAATACAGATATCTAGAAGATGGAGTTAGCTTCTTTTCAAATCTCTCAACAGATATGGATGAAATTTATAATCTTGTTCCAAAAGGAGAGAATTATCTTGAAGAGGTTGATGAGGCTGTAGTAATACCTGTAGGCAAAAAAGTTAGGTTTCTAATCACAGCAAATGATGTGATCCATTCTTGGTGGGTGCCAGCATTTGCAATTAAACAGGATGCTATTCCTGGATTTGTGAATACTGCTTGGACAACAGTAGACAAGCCGGGTATCTACAGAGGTAAATGTACAGAGCTTTGTGGAAAAAATCATGGCTTTATGCCGATTGTTGTAAAGGTTGTTGAGCAAGACGAATATGATGCGTGGATCAATAACAAAAAAGAAGAAGCTTTTAAATTAGCTGAACTTACCGAAAAGGAATGGACAACTGCTGAGCTTGTTGAGAGAGGCGAAGGAGTATACGCAACAAATTGTGTTGCATGCCATCAAACGAACGGCCAAGGAATAACCGGAATTTTCCCTGCTCTAGCAGGAAGCGACATTGTGTTAAATGATAAGCCTAAAAATATTGAAATTCTAATGGAGGGCGTCCAAGGCGCTGCTATGAACTCATTTGATTATTTATCAGAAGTAGAGCTAGCGGCAGTAATTACATACACAAGACAATCATGGGGAAATGCAGAAAAAGGTGACGGAGAAATTGTTACCCCTAAAGATATAGTTGATTATAAAAAACCAAAAATTTAAACAGGAAAGATAAATATGAGCGCAGTTATTGAAAATCATCACGACGATCATCATCATGGTCCTGCTAAAGGCCTAAGCAGATGGTTATACACAACCAATCATAAAGATATTGGAACTTTATACTTATGGTTCTCTTTTGCTATGTTCCTCGTTGGCGGAGCAATGGCTATGATTATAAGAGCAGAGTTATTCCAGCCTGGAATGCAAATCGTTGAGCCTGAATTTTATAATCAGATGATCACGCTCCATGGGTTGATAATGATTTTTGGAGGCGTTATGCCAGCATTTGTTGGTTTAGCAAACTGGTTAGTGCCAATGATGATTGGTGCTCCAGATATGGCACTACCAAGGATGAATAATTTGAGCTTTTGGATACTTCCTTTTGCTTTCTTTATATTGTTAGCATCATTGTTTATGGAGGGTGGAGCGCCTAACTTTGGCTGGACATTCTATGCACCTTTATCTACAACTTATGCGCCGCCAAGTGTTACTTTCTTTATTTTCTCAGTTCATATTATGGGAGCATCTTCAATTATGGGTGCTATTAATGTAATCGTGACAATAATGAATATGAGAGCTCCTGGAATGGATCTCATGAAGATGCCATTATTTGTTTGGTCATGGCTAATTACCGCATATCTTCTTATTGCAGTTATGCCAGTTTTAGCTGGAGCAGTAACAATGATGTTAATGGATATCCATTTTGGAACAAGTTTCTTCAACGCTGCTGGCGGTGGAGATCCAGTTTTGTTTCAACATATTTTCTGGTTCTTTGGTCACCCAGAAGTTTACATTATGATTCTTCCCGCTTTTGGAATTGTCTCTCACATTATTGAAACATTTTCTAGAAAACAGCTTTTTGGATACTCTTCAATGGTATGGGCAATGCTATCAATTGCAATTTTGTCATTTGTTGTTTGGGCGCACCACATGTTTACCGTTGGGATGCCTTTAGCCGCAGAGCTGTTTTTCATGTGGGCAACTATGCTAATAGCTGTTCCAACTGGAGTTAAGGTTTTTAACTGGATTGCTACAATGTTTAAAGGCTCAATGACATTTGAAACACCAATGCTATTTGCATGTGCTTTTGTTGTCTTATTTACTTTAGGTGGATTCTCAGGCCTTATGCTTGCAATCACTCCTGCAGACTTTCAATATCATGATACTTATTTTGTTGTTGCGCACTTTCATTATGTATTGGTTCCTGGCGCAATATTCTCTATCATGGCAGCAGTTTATTACTGGATACCAAAGTGGTCAGGTAATATGTATGACGAGAGGCTAGGAAAACTTCACTTCTGGCTATCTTTCATTGGCGTTAATGTTACTTTTTTCCCGCAACACTTTATTGGATTAGCTGGAATGCCAAGAAGATATCCTGACTATGCGCTTCAATTTGCTGATTGGAATATGGTTTCAACTGTAGGGGCGTTCTTATTTGGTATATCACAAGTATTCTTCCTATTTATTGTTATTAAAACAGTAATGGGAGGAAAGAGAGCAACTGATCAGGTATGGGAAGGTGCCAGAGGCTTAGAATGGACCGTAGCATCACCTGCTCCATATCATACATTTGGAACTCCTCCTAAAGTAGATTAGAAAAATGAACTCAAACAGGAAGAAAACAATTAAATTCTTAGGTGTTACAGTTGTGGCCATGTTTTTCTTCTCATTTGCGCTCGTCCCTCTTTACAATGTTTTTTGTGAAGTGACTGGCATCAACGGAAAAATTTTTCAATCTGATGATTCAGATAAATATACTTCCATTGAAGGTAGAGATGTTGCTGTTCAGTTTATATCTTCAAATAATGAAAACATGCCCTGGACATTTAAACCGTCAAATGAGGTGATGGGAGTTGTTACTGGCAAATACTACAACGCAAATTTTTATGTTAAGAACACAACGGGCAAGACTATGACAGCCCAAGCCGTTCCAAGTATTGCCCCATCTAACGCAGCTGCTCACTTAAAGAAATTAGAATGTTTTTGTTTTGAACAACAAGAGTTAGCGCCAGGAGAAGAAGCGCTTTTACCTGTAAAATTCTTAATCTCAAATGAATTACCAGAAACAATACAAAACGTGATTCTTTCGTATACCATTTTTGATATTACTGATTATAATCAAGAAAAATTAGCGCGTAACAACATGCAAATGGAGAAAAATTAAATGAGCAATCAATCATATTATGTTCCTGATCAAAGCAGGCTGCCTATATTTGCAGCATTTTCGCTTTTCCTTTTGGTTATGGGAGCCTCGAGCACTATAAATAATATTGGTGTTGAGGGCAGTAATTCAGTCTTTATTTTGTATGCAGGTTTTGCAAGTTTATTTGCAACCCTATTCTTTTGGTTTAGAAAGGTCGTTCAAGAGCATTTAGCAGGACTTGATAGTGCGCAGCTTAAGAAATCATATGTTTATGGAATGTCTTGGTTTATTTTTTCTGAAGTAATGTTTTTTGCAGCCTTTTTTGGTGCTCTTTTTTATGTAAGGGCATTTGCTGTGCCTTGGCTGGCTGGGCTTGGAGAAAAAGGTGTTGGCGTAGAGGCTATTGGTCTTTGGGAAGGTTTTGAAGCTACCTGGCCTTTAATTACAACTCCTGACGCAGGGGCAGAATATGACCTTGCTAAAAAAAGCATGAGCTTTCCAGGGTGGGGAAGCGCCCTTGGGTGGCTGCCTCTTTGGAACACAATTGTTCTATTAAGCTCAAGTGTTACAGTTCATATTGCTCACATTGGTTTAAAAAATAATGACAGAAAAAAATTCAACATCTGGTTAGGAGTAACAGTATTTCTAGCTCTTGTTTTTGTTGGTTTGCAAATTGAAGAATATCGTGAAGCATATTCATACTATGGGCTTACATTAAACTCGGGAATATATGGATCTACATTTTTTATGTTGACTGGATTCCATGGTTTTCATGTAATGATGGGCGGAGTTATGCTTGCAATAATGTTGCTAAGATCTGTTCGCTACAACCATTTCGAGCAACATGATCATTTTGGATTTGAAGCAGCATCATGGTACTGGCATTTTGTAGATGTTGTTTGGGTAATGCTATTTTTATTTGTTTATATTCTGTAATTATTTACTGCCATGGCACTGTATTTCCAAGTTCGCCAGTAAATAATCCGTAGGCAATAAGCAGAATAAGAATAACGGCAAAGGTCACCCTAGCCCCTAAAGCATATGCGGTTCTTTTGCTGTCCTTTTTGCCCTGATCTATTAACAAAAATACTAGACTGGCACCAAGAGAAATTAACAAAAGTACCACTACAATAATAATAAGTGTTTTAAGCATAACCTTATTTTAGATTAATAATACAAACATAGATATGAGTAAAAGAAGATTTAATCCTGGCAAAAGACTTACATTCTTTTTTGTATTCTTTTCGATTTCTTTTTTTGCTTTGGGTGTTTGGCAGATTGAAAGAGGCCAAGCCAAGTCTAAAATATTATCAGCATATGAGAAAGCAGGAGATGAGCTGCCCAACAAACTTTCTAGCGGGTCATTTAAATGGCAAAGGGTTGTAACCAAGGGGTATTTTGATGCAAATAATCAGGTACTTTTAGACAACGTTATAAACAAGGGCATTGCTGGTTACAAGGTACTTACCCCTCTTATTTCTGAAGATACAAAAAAACTACTACTTGTTGATAGAGGCTGGCTTCCAGCAGGTAATGACAGAGGCAAGCTGCCAAAACTTGATGTTAGTAAAGACGAAGTGAAAATTTTTGGAACCCTTGAAAGTCCAGAGTTAGGCTTTGTTCTATCAGAAAATTTAATAACTGATAGCTCACCAAAGGTGTCACAGACAAAAAATATTGAGGTATTACAGACAGCATTTAATCAAGAGCTGTTCTCGTTCATATTGGTTGCAGAGCCAACACTGAAAGATAGCCTAGAATATATTAAAATTACACCGACGAACATGACGCCTGCTAAACATTACGGCTATGCCATACAGTGGTTCACAATGTTTTTGGCAATCTGTTTTATGTACCTATGGATTGGGAGCAAAAATGAAAAATAAAATATTAGCAGCAATAATTCTTTTAACACCTATAGCTATTGTAGTTGCCTCGTCAATTATATTCTCTGCTGGTATTTCCCCAACCAACACAAACAATAACGGAGTTTTTTTTAAAGATTATTTTAATTTTGAACAATTCTCTATTAAAGAAGGCAATGAAGAATTCAAGTTTTCAGACGGAAAGTGGGTGTTAAGCGTTTATGTTACCAATATTGAGAAAGCTAAAGAATCTATATATCTTATGAGACAGTTGAATGTAGCTCTGAATAGAGATATTTATAAAGCAAAAAGAGTTGCCTTCTTCTCAAATAAATTAGTAGAACAAGATTTAGATGAACTATTAAAAGAGTACCCAAGAACATCTAAATTAAATGATGAAAACGGTATGTTGCTTAATGTTCTTCAGCGAAATTCTTCAATAGATATGAATATAGAAAATCCTATATTCATAATTGATCCATACGGAAGAGCGGTAATGTTTTTCCCACCGGGCATTGACCCGAAAAAAATTCTTAAAGACTTAAAGGTATTAATTTAATGAATAATATAAAAAATTTATCTCTCTTCGGAGTATGTTTTGCTTTTGTAGTTATAGCATTGGGAGCATGGACGAGATTAGTTGATGCTGGATTGGGGTGCCCAGATTGGCCAGGTTGCTATGGTTTTGTTGTATTTCCAACTGATGCTGCAGAAATTGCGCTTGCTGAGAGCAGATATCCAGCCTTTCCTTATGATATAAATAAAGCTATCCCCGAGGTGGTGCACAGGTATTTTGCTGCTACTCTTGGTTTGATAGCAATTCTGTTAACTTATATCTCATTTAAAACAAAAGAAGACAAGAAATTAAGATGGTGGTCGTTAGGGCTTTTAGTTTTTATTTGTTGCCAGGGATTATTTGGATACTTAACAGTAAGCTTGAAACTGTTACCAATCATTGTTACCGGCCATCTGTTCGGAGGTTTTTTTACACTTAGCCTTTTCTTTTTTATATTTATAAAAGCAGGTAATTTTGAAGTCTTAAATAAAATGAGAGTACCCCAGCTTAAGTCTATATCTCTAATTGCATTAATCTTTCTCTTATTCCAGATTTTTCTAGGCGCATGGACAAGCACAAATTATGCTTCGCTGGCATGCGTTGATTTTCCAACCTGCCAAGGATCATATTTACCAGAAATGGACTTCAAACAAGGTTTTGATTTTAGCCAAGAAGTAGGCCCAAACTACTTGTATGGCTTATTGGATAATTCAGCACGAGTGGCAATTCATTATTCACACAGGATATCTGCAATTATTGTGACAATAGTTTTTCTAATACTTATTTCAAAGTTATGGTTCTCATCTGCAGCACCACTTGCTTCTACTATTGGAATACTGTTGCTCACACAAATATCGCTCGGAATCATTAATGTAATCTATGTATTGCCTTTATATGTGGCAATTGCTCATAACCTTGTGGCTGCAACCTTATTATTAGCTACATTTACAGTTAATTATTTGGCTTGGAAAAAATGAGTCTTTTAAAAAGCTATTACAATTTATGTAAGCCAAATGTGGTTTATATGATGCTTATTACAGCATTAGTTGGAATGCTTTTAGCTCAGGAAGAGCTCCCATCTTTATATACAATTTTTATTTCTTTGCTAGGAATAGCACTCTGTTCTGGGTCCGCTGCTGCAATTAATCAAGTTATAGATAGAAATGCAGATGCATCTATGAATAGAACAGATCAAAGGCCTCTTCCACAAGGGGACCTTACGCCTTTTCATGCAACTATTTTTGCAACAATTATTGGGTTTCTTGGCGCGCTAATTCTTTATGTTTTTGTAAATACACTTACTATGTATTTAACAATAGCTTCATTAATAGGGTATGCATTTATCTACACAGTTTATTTAAAAAGAGCTACACCCCAAAATATAGTTATCGGAGGGTTGGCTGGAGCAGCCCCACCTTTATTAGGATGGACCTCAATTACAAACTCCATTGATGCTTATGCTCTACTCTTGGTATTAATAATTTTTATCTGGACTCCGCCACATTTTTGGGCATTGGCAATATATAGGAAAGACGAATATGCCAAAGAATCCATACCAATGCTTCCAGTTACACATGGGATTGCATTCACAAAACTGCAAATAGTTCTTTATACAATTATCTTGTACTTAGTGAGTTTACTTCCTTATATCGTTTTAATGTCAGGCGTAATTTATTTATTTTCTGCACTAATACTGAGCTCTTTATTTTTATATTATTCTATCAAGCTCTACTTTGCTGAAGGCGATGATTATGCTATGAAAACATTTACCTTCTCAATTTATTACATATTTTTAATATTTATAGCTTTGCTGGCGGACCACTTTATCTTATGAAATCTAACAGAATCAGACTTAATTTAATTTTAATTTTTATTTTTATAGCTGTTGTTATGTTCTTGTTTGTTAATAAGCTAACAACTCCAAGAACCCTTGATAAAAATGAGCTACTTATAAATGGTTTATTTATGTTTGACCAACCCAAAGAAATATCTGACTTTTCATTTTTAACCTCAAATGAAGTTACTTTTACAAAGGCCAGCCTTCAGGGCAAATGGACTTTAATGTACTTTGGATTTGCCAATTGTCCAGAGGAGTGCCCAGTTACTATGTATGAAATGTCAAAGCTTCTCGGTGTTTTGAAAGACAAAAACTACCCATTAGAGGACAAGCAATGGGTTTTAGTCACTATTGATCCAGAGAGGGATACGGCTGAGTCTATTGATAGGTATGCAAAGGGATTTGCAGAAGAATTTATAGGCGTAAGAGGAAGTAGACCAATGCTTTTAAGCCTTGCTACACAGCTTGCTGTTAATAATGTTATGCCGTCTCACAAACATATGGATCATAGTCACTTGGACAATCATGTGAATAATATAATTCTTATAAATCCTGATGCTGAGTTTGCAGGCTTTTTTAGGCCGCCATTCACAACCCCGAGGCTATCTTTAACCTATCAATCAGTTACATCAAACTAATTTATAGAAACTATAACTTTCCCCTTAGCTTTTCGATCTTTTAGATGAGCTATGGCATTTGCTGATTCCTCAAGGGTAAATCTATCAGAGGGTGTGGGATCAATTTTTCCATCTGAAAAAAGAGAAAATAGCTCTTCAAAATTCTTTTGATTTTCTTCGGGAAACATTCCGACCCAAGCTCCCCAAAATACACCTACTATTTCACACCCTTTAAGTAGCGTAAGATTTAATGGCATTTTAGGAATTTGATCAGCACCAGCAGCAAACCCTATAACAAGATATCTTCCGTCCCATGCAATTGATCTCAAACAAGGCTCAGCATAACTACCCCCAACTGGATCGTATATTACGTTTGGACCTTTGTCCCCAGTTAAATCTTTTATTTTTTTTGATAATTCTTTTTGCTCATCTCGTGACAAATTACCAGATGGATATATGAATGCCTCATCTGCTCCATTAGCTAGACATATATCAATCTTTTCTTGTGTTGAAGCTGCCGCAATAACTTTTGCACCCATGGCTTTGCCTAGCTGAATTGTTGCAAGACCAACACCTCCTGATGCTCCAAGTACCAGTAATGTTTCCCCTTGCTGTAGGTTAGCTCTTTGTTTTAGTGCATATAAAGATGTTCCATATGTTACTGAGAGGGCTGAAGCTATTTCATAGTCCATATTTTCTGGGATTGGTCGCAACATTGATTGATGAGCAAGAAGCTTTTCAGCAAGACCTCCGACCATTGCCGCAGCGAA
>CBFHRY010000035.1:0-10785 GCA_965658385.1 Gammaproteobacteria bacterium | reverse complement strand
GTGAATTTCAGATTGCGCTAAAATATTTTAATGAGAACTTCTCAAGACCGCTTACAGAATCAAAATTAGATGAATCTCCAAGTATTTCTCCCAATGGTAATGTGATAATCTATGCTATTAAAGAAGATGATCAAGGTATGCTAGCTGGAGTGACATTAAGTGGAGCGAAGTTTAAGTTGCCAGCAACCTCAGGAGAGGTAAGAGAACCTTCTTGGTCAGGCTTTTTAAGATAATTATATGGAGTAATCATGAATAAATTAGCAAAAAAAAAGAGTATCTTTTTAATTTCCTTTATTTTAATTTCGGTGTCTTGTAGTACTACTAATGTAACTGAAGAAGCAGTTTATGATTCAGTAGTAAGTAGCGTTGAGGTTTCTGTAAAGGATGATAAGAACAAAGCTGATGAAGTTTACGATTATTCATCAAAAGCTATTATGGCCAATGCTGTAGTCTATTTTGATTTTGATCAATACACTCTATCAAGTAAATCAATTCAAACATTAAGAAGTATTGCTCAAGTGATGGAGGATAATAAAGATCTTGAAATTACAGTATCTGGTCATGCTGATGAAAGAGGTACTCGTGAGTATAATCTTGCCTTAGGACAGAGAAGGGGAGAGGCTGTAAGAGATTATCTTTTACTAAATGGAATAAGTAAAAATAGAATTACTGTTAAGAGTTACGGTGAGGAATATCCGCTTGTAAAAGGTTCTAATGAATCTAGTTGGGCGAAGAATAGAAGAGCTGAAATCAACTAATACGTAAAATGTTTTTAGTAAGAATTTTTTTTCTAGTTAGCGCCTCAATTTATGTTTACTCTCAAGATGATAACTCTGCATCAGACATTCTTTTTTTAAAGATACAAGAGCTAGAGATCGAGATTGCTGAGCTTAGGAATCAAGTAGAAAGTCAAAACCATCTGATAGAGAAACTATTAAAAGAATCATCAGAAGAATCTGACAAGGGATCCAACATAATTAAGGATATTAGTGCTGATAATGCAATTCGATTTAAAGGTGTGAGCGATATTAAAAGTAAAGAGGATGTGTATTCAGCTGCAACAAAATACTTAGAAAATCAAAATTATGATGACGCTTTTAAATTATTTAAATTTTTTACTGAAACTTTTGTTGATGAGCAAAAAACACCGCTTGCATTTTTTTGGCTAGGAGAAATATCTCTTATAAATAATGATATTGAAAAGAGCAAAGGCTATTTTCTCGATCTTGTATCTTCTTACCCTGATCACTATAGAGTACCCCTTGCACATAAAAAAATTGGTGATATTTATTTGAAGAATAATGATGTTGAAATGGCTATAGATAGATATAATTATGTCATTAGAGAGTACCCAAATAACGCAGCTTCATCTCAGGCCTTGCAGTTATTGAAAAATATGGAATAATCACCTCTTTTTATTATGCATTACCATGGGTCGCTAGCTCAGCTGGTAGAGCAGTTGGCTTTTAACCAATTGGTCACAGGTTCGAATCCTGTGCGACCCACCATTCATAAGGCATAATGTTTTTGATGAAAACTAAAAACACTTTTCTAACAAGCTTTCTATTTTTTCTAGTTCTAGCCTCTTGGTATGTTATTAGAGGAATAAGGAATGAAATGGCTGTAGAAAATTATGGCCAAGATTTCTTGTTAATCCTGCTTTCATTCACTGCGCTTACAATGCTGATTATTAATCCAATATACTCATGGATTGCTTCACGAAAGAATTTTAAAAAGATAATCACATATTGTTATTCATTTTTAATCGTAAACTTATTTTTATTTATTTTTTATTCAAGATCGTTGGAAGAAAGTGATGTTATTCAAGGAATGTGGCTTGGAAGAGTTTTTTATGTTTGGTGTAATATTTACTCTTTTTTTGTAGTCTCAATTTTTTGGGTCTTAGTAATAAATATCTTTAGAGATGAAAAGTCTAGAAAATTATATGGCTTTATTATGGCTGGGGGATCGTTAGGCGCTATATTTGGTTCTGAGATTTCAGTAAGATTATCCGAATCATATACTCAGTATGGATTAGAATTATTTGCATTAGCGTCTTCTTTGTTACTATTCTTTGCAATCATCCTTGCAATATATTTAGTTAATTCAAATAATTCAGAAGTTCTTGTAAAAAAAGTGGGAGGAAATTGGTCCGATGCAATATCAAATATTATTTCAGTAAAAGAAGTAAAATCAGTTGCAATTTATTCTTGGCTATTTACTGCCTTAATGACCGTTCAGTGGATTAGCGCAATACCAATTATTGAATCTTATTCAGAGCTTTCACCAGACAGAATCGTATTATTCAATCGAATAGAACAATTGGTCTCTCCACTTACTCTTTTCACACAATTATTCTTAACTTATTTTGTTATATCCTTCTTTGGAACTTCTCTTATCTTAATCATCTACGGCATTCTCTTTATTGTAGTTTTTTTATTATATGGCCTCGCGCCCTCTGTTGCCGTAGTTGTTTTTTCTCAAGCTCTGCTGAGGGTTTTTGAATATGGGTTTAATAAGCCTAGTAGAGAAATTATATATAGCCAACTAGGCAAGAAAGACAGATATAAATCGACAGTTTTTATAGATACATTTATTACAAGGTTTGGAGATTTAACAGGAAGTATTTTTGTTGGCATAGGAAAATTTGCAGCAATAAGTATTACTATCGTGCCCTTACTTGCAATACCTTTTGCAGGTATATTCTCATTTACAGGTTATAAAATTTCAAAAATTTTTAAAGATCAACCCAAAGATCTTTAGACTTAGAGACCTCTAGATTTATTAATCTTCTTTTTAATATCTACAATTTTTGTCATTACACTTTCAGATACCTGGAAGTTATTTTTTGTATATTGGAGGGCAAACTCAAGTTGATTTATTGCATCTTCATATTGCCCAAGCAAAACATGATATTCAGCTTTGCTTTGATAATAGCCAACAATATTTCTTCCATCCCTTTGAACTTCTGATAATAGTAACCATAGATATGGATCATTATTTCTTTTTAGGATTTGATCTCTAAGTAACTCTTCTGCTTCAAAGTACCTCTCCATTTCATTAAGTATTCTCACTTTGGTTACTACGAGAGGGTAGTTTCTCGGAGAAATTTTTAAAGATGAATTTACTTGATCCAAGGCTTCTTTATGCATTCTTGCATTTAGAAGGATTTCAGCTTTTGTAGTATTTAAAATTAAATTTTTTGGATAAGTTGATAGCAAATCTTCAATCAAAGAAAGGCTTAAGTCAAAATTATTATTTTTGTTATAAGCAAGAGCTAAACCGTAAACATTAGATGGATCATTTGAATTTTCAAATTTATCTTCAAAATATTGAACAGATACCGATGGAATTTTTTCGTAATAAACTTTTAATCTAGATCTAATAAAAGAATAATCTAGACTATCTTTTTTAGTCCCAGCTTTTTCAAGACCCTCAGCTGCATTAAAGGCATCAGATACTCTTGAAGATGTTATGGGATGAGTTAACAAAAATTCAGGAGGAGTTTCTCCGTAATATCTTCTCATCTCATTCATATTCTGAAACATCTCACCCATGCTTTCTGGGTCATAGCCAGAAGCAACTAGATTGGTAAATCCAACCCTGTCAGCCTCTTTTTCAAATAATCTGCTATACCTCAAGCTTTCTTGTTGAAGAAAAGCACTGCCTCCCATCATTGCCTGAGGTTGATTGGTTATTAATGCTATTGCAATTGATGAAACCATAACCAAAGCAGAGGAAAGGCTTGAATCTTGGGCTCTTAGGACATTTCTTGCAAAATGTCTCTGGCTTAAATGAGCGAGCTCATGTGTCATAACTGATGCAAACTGACCCTCATTTTCTGCTTCTAAAAATAGACCTCCATTTACCCCAATAATACTCCCAGGTGCAGCGAAGGCATTCAGGGAAGGATCATCAATAAGTAATATATTGAAATATCTATCTTGAACTTGGCTATTTTCAGATAACCTAAAAATTAAAAGCTCAGTGTACTCCTGAATTATTGAATCATTTATTAAAGGGGCGTTTGCATAGGCTTGCATGAGGAACATTTCACCAATAGCTTTTTCTTGAGCCGATGACACTGCTCCTGAAACTCTATCGCCAAGCTCAGGAAGCTGTAGTTGTTTCTTTTCTTGCGCGAAGCCATTTAATAAAAAAAAGCAAATAATAAGAAAATAAATCTTGTATTTTTTTTGCATTAAGCCCTTTTAATTCCTTTATTTATCTTTGAAAAACTAACACTAATCAACATTTTAGATTAATATTAGCTTAGATTTCTGAATTTACACGTGTTTTGACAGAATAATGCTTGGATAGTTTAAAATTTAATGAACTTAACAAATGATTGAAAAACTTAATAATTTTTTTAAAAAAATATTTATTAATGATGAGACTATAGTTTTTTCATTAATGTTAATAGCAACTTTGGTTGTTCTTAACTATTTTGGCTCAATTTTAACTCCTTTCTTGATAAGTATAATTGTCGCCTATCTTCTTGTAGGTCTTCAAAGAAAAATAGAATCATTTGGTTTAAGAAGCATATGGGCCCTAATAGCTACGTTCACCATATTTATAATCGTTGGAGCTGCATTATTGATATGGCTTTTACCGATTTTATACTCTCAATTGCAACTATTAGTTTTAGAAACGCCTGGACTTCTTAATGATTTTTTTGCATTTATATCTCAACTTCAGTCCTCTTATCCTGACTTGGTAAGTTCCGATCAAATATCTGCATTTTTTCAATCAGTTTCATCTGAAATAACACAAGTTGCTCAAAATATTGTTAAATCTTCTATATCTGGCATACAAAGTGCAATTACCGTTTTAATTTATATACTGTTATTTCCCATATTAGTGTATTTCTTTTTATTTGATCGCAGTCAAATACTCAACGGGTTCTTAAAAATAATTCCTGGCGAAAGAAAAATGTTATACAAAATCTGGGAAGAAATGGATGTGCAATTAAGCAATTATGTTAGAGGTAAAACTCTTGAAATTTTTATAGTCGGAATAAGTGCTGCAATAATTTTCTCTTTTATTGGGTTAAATTACACAACTCTGTTATCTGTTATGGTTGGTTTATCTGTTGTTATTCCATATGTCGGAGCATTTGCTGTTACGGTCCCAATTGTGATTATAGGTTTGATCCAATTTGGATTAACTTTTGATTTTTGGTTACTGATCACCCTTTATTTGATTCTTCAAATACTTGATGGAAATTTACTCGTACCAGTAATATTTTCTGATGCGGTAAAATTACATCCAGTTGTAATTATTTTAGCAGTATTTGTTTTTGGAAGTATGTTCGGTTTCTGGGGCGTGTTTTTTGCTATACCGATTGCTACTTTTGTTAAGGCAGTATGGAATGCTTGGCCATCACAAAGCCTTTCTTAATCTAGGCTTTCAATAAAATCCAATACTTCTTGGGCGTGGCCTTTAACCTTAACGCCTCTCCACTCTTTCAACACTTTTCCAGTCTTACTAATAACAAAAGTACTTCTATCAACCCCAATATATTCTCGACCATACATTGACTTAAGTTTCATTACATCAAATGCTTTACATACTTTTTCATCTGGATCAGAAAGCAATTCAAATGGGAAAGACTGCTTTAGTTTAAAGTTTTCATGAGATTTAATTGATTCCCTAGATACTCCAATAATTTCTGTATTATTCTTTTTAAATTTTTTGTATAAATCTCTAAAATTTTGACCCTCTGTAGTACATCCTGGAGTGCTATCTTTAGGGTAGAAGTACAAAACAAGATTTTCCCCTTTAAAGTCAGAAAGTTTTATTTCTTTATTGCTTGTACAGCTACCTTTAAAATTTGGAGCTTTTTTTCCTTCTAATTGTTTAGTCATTTAGTTTCCTTTGTGTAAGATTTAGATGTAAATAGTGTATAGTCCTATTTTTTACTGAAAATATTTTTGATGCAAGTATTTAACGGAAGTATAGTAGCAATTGTTACGCCGATGATGGCCGACGGTCAAGTTGACTATGAGTCTCTTGAAAATTTAATCGATTGGCATATTGCTAGTGGAACCAATGGCATAGTATCTGTTGGCACTACTGGTGAGTCATCAACCTTAGAAATCCAAGAGCATCTAAATGTTATTAAGCATACTATTGATTATAGTAATTCAAGAATACCAATAATCGCTGGAACCGGCGGAAATTCTACAAAAGAAGCAATTGATTTAACAGTCGAATCGAAAATCCTTGGAGCCGATGGAGCTCTTTTAGTAACTCCATATTACAATAAACCTTCTCAGGAAGGTCTAATAAAACACTATGAGGCTGTTGCAGATGCGGTTGATATTCCGCAAATTTTATATAACGTCCCAACTAGAACCGCATGTGATTTAGAAGTGGCCTCAACAAGAGTTCTTGCTAATCATAAAAATATAGTTGGTATTAAAGAGGCGCTTGACGATCCTTTCAGAATTAAGGAACTAGTAAAAATATCAAATAATACGAAAGATTTTATTGTTTTGTCTGGAGATGATCCTACTTTTTTTGATAGCATGTTAGCTGGATCTCATGGCGTTATATCTGTTGCTGCAAACATCTTCCCCAAAGAAGTATCAAGTATATGCAGTAATGTTTTAGACGGTAATGTTAAAGAAGCAGAAAAAGTGAACCTTTTATTATCAAGTTTTTACGATTATCTTTTTGTTGAATCAAACCCAATTCCTGTAAAATGGATGCTAGCTAAAATGGGAAAAATAAACAATGCAATTAGATTGCCATTAACTGAATTAAATGAAACTTACCATAATAATATTTTGTCTAAATTAAAAGAACTGGAAATTTTATGAATAAAATTACATATTTTATTGTCATTGCACTAGCTTGCTCATCATGCTCATCAATTTCATCAATGGAAGTTTGGGGAAGTGACGATGAGACAGTTTCAGCTGAATACAAATTCTTAAAAGAATCTACTGAAGAACCTCTTAGTCTGCCTGAAAACTTAGACTTAATTGAATCTGAAGATCATTATCCCTATTTCTCAAATTTTGAGATAGATGAGAATGCTGAAATACCAAAACCAAGACAAATCTTTTCTTCAGGAGGGCAAAGTTCAGTTCAGCTTAGAAGACTAGGTGAGTTAATGTGGGTATATATTGAAACCCTGCCTTCAACTACTTGGCCAATATCAAAAAATTATTGGGATACATCAATTTATTCTGTCTTAAGCGCTGATCCAGATTTGGGTATTATTAAAATTGATTTCTCGCAAGATCTTTTGCTTGAAATGAGAATAGAGCATGGAATTAAAGAGGCTTCATCTGAAATATTTTTATTTCAAGTTGAAAAATCATCGGGAGAGCTTGTTAGCAACCCAGATTTTATTCAGAAAGAGTTAGAAAGCGTTGTTGAATACTTAACTGAATCTGTTGGTTCATTTTCAGGTACATCCCTTGCAGCTCAAAATCTAAATGAAAGAAAAAAGGCAAACATATTTACAGAAAATGGCCAAACTGTCATTGAATTAGATCTTAATTTTGACAGAGCATGGTCCTCAGTTAGCAGAGCTCTTACTGCTGGAAATATTGTTTCTAATGATCGTGATAGAAGTAACGGTATTTTTTATGTGAGTTATGGAGTAGAGGCTGATGAAGGATTTTTCTCATTTCTAGGTTTTAGAAATGTTGACGATGCACCAGATTTTAGTAAAGAAGCTCAATTTGAAATAAATATTACACAGAAAAATAATAAAACCTATGTTCGAGCAACTTCATTAAATGGTAATATACAGGAGTCAGAACAGTTATTATCAAAAATTAACGAATTATTAAGCTAATGGAAAAAATTAAAGAAATTACCTCAGGTAAAGCTAAATCATTATTTACAACAAGTGATGACAAATATCTTGTCATGAACTTTAGGGATGACACATCAGCATTTGATGGTAAAAAGAAGGAAGCACTTTTGGGCAAAGGAGCTGTGAACAACCAATTTAATGCATTTATTTTAGAGCACCTTGAGAAACATGGTGTATCTACTCATCACATTGAAGTTTTAAATAGCACAGATTCTCTTGTTCATAAGTTAGAAATGTTTCCAATAGAGTGCGTTATTAGAAATAGGGCATCTGGTTCTATATGCAGAAGACTAGGCACAGAAGATGGGCTTATTTTAGAATCTCCACTTTTTGAATTCTTTTTAAAGGATGATGATTTAGGTGACCCTCTAATTAACGATGAGCATATTATTTCTTTTGGTTGGGCAAAAGAAGAACACATTGTTGAGATGAAAAAACTTACATATAAGATAAATGAAGTACTCTCAAAGTTATTTTTAGACTCAGGTCTTATATTAGTAGATTTTAAAGTAGAGTTTGGGCTCTTAGATGGAGAAAAGATTATTCTTGCTGATGAATTCACTCCTGATGGTTGCAGGCTATGGGATGTCGAAACCGGTAAAAAAATGGATAAAGATAGATTTAGAGAAGGGCTTGGCGATGTTGTTGAGTCATATCATCAAGTTGCAGATAGATTGGGTATGAATATTAAACTTGACTAAAACAGTCAGGTATTTATAATTCATGCGTGAAACTCACCACAAGAAGTAAATATGCAGTCAGTGCATTAACAGAACTCTATTCTCTTGAAGAGAATGGACCTGTTTCTCTTACCGATATATCAAATATTCAAAAGATTGACTTATCTTACCTCGAGCAACTATTTAGAAAGCTAAGATTGGCTGGTATTGTTACAAGTGTGAGAGGCAGGAATGGCGGCTATATTTATGCAAAAAGCATTGACTCAATAACTATCAAAGATGTTATGGATGCGGTAGATGAGGATTTGGATGCTACTAATTGTCATGGAACACACTCATGTAATGATGGAAAGCAATGCAAAACACATAATTTATGGAATGGTCTAAATAATTTAGTAGATGATTATCTTAATCAAATTACCATTAGTAACCTTGTTAAAAACGAAAGTGAGCCATATATAAAACTTAGAGAGATTGTTTAAATATGAAAGAAGATAGAAGTACTATATATTTAGATTATGCATCAACTACTCCAGTTGATCCGCGAGTAGCAGAAAAAATGATGCAATATCTAACTTTTGATGGAGAATTTGGTAATCCAGCATCTCGTTCCCACAGATTTGGATGGAAAGCTGATGAAGCTGTTGAAGAAGCAAGATCTCATGTAGCTAATTTAGTGAATTGTGATCCAAGAGAAATAGTATGGACCTCTGGGGCAACTGAGGCTGATAATCTTGCTGTAAAAGGTATTGCAAGATTCTATAAGACAAAAGGGAATCATATAATTACATCAAAAATAGAACATAAAGCTGTTTTAGATCCATGTAGGCAATTAGAGCGAGAAGGTTTTGAGGTGACTTATCTTGAACCAAATGATGGAGGCATCATTACATCTGATGCTATAAAAGCTGCGATAAAAGACTCAACAATACTTGTTTCTATAATGCATATAAATAATGAATTAGGAACTCTTAATGATATTACATCAATAGGTGAACTTACTCGTTCAAAAGGAATTTTCTTTCATGTTGATGCAGCACAAAGCACCGGGAAAGTTAATATAGACCTTGAGCAGTTACCTGTTGATTTAATGTCCTTTTCAGCTCATAAGACCTATGGACCAAAAGGTGTAGGAGCCCTTTTTGTTAGAAGAAAGCCGAGAGTTAGAATAGAAGCTCAAATTCACGGGGGCGGACACGAAAGAGGCATGAGATCAGGAACATTACCCACTCATCAGCTGGTTGGAATGGGAGAAGCATTTAGAATTGCTAAAGAGGATATGAATAAAGATCTCAAAAAAATACAAAAATTTCATGATATGTTTTTGGATGAGGTTAACAACATAGAGCATGTGTATCTCAATGGAGATATAAATAATAAAGTACCTAACATTTTGAATGTTAGTTTTAATTTTGTAGAAGGAGAATCTCTTATTATGGGTCTCAAAGATATTGCTGTCTCATCTGGTTCTGCATGCACATCTGCAAGTTTAGAGCCCTCATATGTATTAAGGGCATTGGGAAGAAAAGATGAGTTAGCACATAGTTCTATAAGATTTTCATTTGGTAGGTTTACAAATCAAGATGAGGTTGAAAGAACCCTTTCTATTCTAAAAAATGTCGTTGAAAGACTTAGAGAACTTTCTCCCTTGTGGGAAATGCATCTAGATGGCATAGACTTAGATACGGTAGAATGGAATACACATTAAAAGGTAGGAAAGTATGGCATATAGCAAAAAAGTAGTAGATAAATTTGAGGATACTTTAAATAATCCTGAGGCATTTAAAGTTGGTAGGTTTGATCCGTCTGAATTAAATGTAGGTACTGGCATGGTTGGAGCTCCAGCTTGCGGTGATGTGATGAAACTTCAAATAAAGTGTGAACCAAAGGGAAATACACATGTCATAAAAGATGTGAAATTTAAAACTTACGGTTGTGGATCTGCAATTGCATCTTCGAGTGAACTCGTAGATATGCTAATTGGAAAAACTCTTGAAGAGGCAAAAGCAATTAAAAACATTGAAATAGTTGAAGCGCTTGAATTGCCTCCGATTAAGATTCATTGCTCAGTTCTAGCTGAAGATTCTATTAGACAAGCTATTGAAGATTACGAATCAAAACAATAAATCCAAAAATTAATGGAAAAATTTGATCCTAATACAATTACTTTTTCTGATGCTGCTTTAAATCATTTTATTTCTAGTCTTGCTGATAGAGGCCATGGCTATGGTATAAAAATTGGAGTTAAAGAAGCTGGATGTAGTGGCTATG
>CBFHRY010000034.1:9215-10806 GCA_965658385.1 Gammaproteobacteria bacterium | reverse complement strand
TCTAAAGCCTGCCAAATGAGTTCCGCCGTCTTTTTGGGGGATATTATTGGTATAACACAACACATTCTCTGAGTATGAGTCAGTCCATTGCATTGCAATTTCAACACCCACATCATCTTTTGTAGCGGAACATTCAAAAATTTCTGATACCTGTTGCTTTCTTCCTTTGAGGTGTTTTACATAGCTACTTAATCCGCCGTTATTTTTAAAATGTTTTGATTTTCCAGTTCTTTCATCTGTAACTGTAATAGAGACTCCTGCGTTTAAAAATGAAAGCTCTTGGATTCTTTTGTGTATTCTGTCTGTTTCAAAGTTAATAGATGTGAATATGTCTTCTGATGGGGTAAATGTGATTTCTGTGCCAGTTTCTTTTGAAGCTTTTACTTTTTTAAGCTTTGCTGTTGGTTTGCCGCCTTTGTATTTTTGTATAAACTCCCCGCCATCTCTACAAACCTTGAGCGTAAGCTCTTTGGATAAAGCATTAACAACCGAAACACCAACACCATGAAGGCCGCCTGATACTTTATAGCTATTGTCATCAAATTTTCCACCAGAGTGCAGTGTTGTGAGTATCAATTCGGCAGCGGAAATGCCTTCTTTTTCATGCACATCAACAGGTATGCCTCTGCCATTATCTTTAATAGTTACGGAGCCGTCTTTGTTTACAATAACGTTTATATCTGAGCAGTGCCCAGCCATCGCCTCATCAATACAGTTATCAAGAACCTCAAATACCATGTGGTGGAGTCCAGAACCATCATCCGTGTCTCCGATATACATACCAGGTCTTTTTTTAACTGCTTCTAGCCCCTTTAAAACCTGTATATTCGATGAATCGTACTTAGCTTCTTCTGTTTTTTTTGGCATGTTGTTTTAGTGGTGTAATTGTTCCACGTGGAACTTTTTAAAATCCTCAAATTTACTGTTTATTTTACTACTAAATTGGTCATCTATACAGGAAAAGATAACCTGATTTTCTATATAATTTAACGCCTCCACAAAGACGCCCATTAGGTTGTTGTCTAGCTCAGATTTTATATCATCAATAATTAGGGTTGGGTCTAGATTGTGAATGTTTTTCAGCACTTTGTGTTGGGAGCAACACCATAAAATTGAAAAAAGTTTTTGCTCTCCCCTGGATAAAATTTGTTTGGCGTCTATATTGCCAATGTAAAACTTAATGTCGGCTTTGTGGGGTCCTTTTGTGGTTGTTCTTCTCTGTTTGTCATTGTTGTTGTTTTCGTGGATGCATTCTCCAAGGCTTTGATTTTCATCCCAACCTTGTCTAAAGGTGATATTAATGTCTTTGAGGAAGTTTAATTTGTGGGTTTTGCTTACGTTTTCAATTAAGATTTTGAGCTCCTCCATTGTATTGTTGTGGAACTCTTGTCTAATTTGACTGAGGGCCTCTCCGTGCTCTATTAGCGATCTATCCCAAGTATCTGTGTTTGTTGTGTTTTGTTTTAGAAGGGTGTTTCTTTGTTTTAGTGATCTGTAATAACCAAACCAGGTATGTGAAAACCTTTTGTTTGAAATAAAAATAGCCCTATCTAAGAGCTTTCTTCTAAAGTCTGGAGGGGCGTCTGCAAAA
>CBFHRY010000034.1:0-9116 GCA_965658385.1 Gammaproteobacteria bacterium | reverse complement strand
TGTGAAAACCTTTTGTTTGAAATAAAAATAGCCCTATCTAAGAGCTTTCTTCTAAAGTCTGGAGGGGCGTCTGCAAAAGAAAAAGTTTGGTTATGTATTGCTGTTGCTGGTTTTTTTCTAGCTAGCTTTGCTATTGGTGTTTTTTGGTTGTTGTAATGAATCTCTATTGGTTTGGTTTGGTGTTTATTGATTTCAATTATGTGGCCGGTTTCGCCATCAAATGATTTAACCTTGAAACCTTGTTTGTTTTTTTGGTTTATTAGCGCTGATATGTTTGAGCTTTTAAAAGATTTACCACTTGAACACAAATAAATGGCTTCTAAGATAGAGGTTTTTCCAGACCCATTCTTTCCATAAAAAAAATTAGTTTTAGGAGAGAGTTCTAAATCTAATGATTCAAAACACCTAAAGTTCTTAAGTGTTATTTTTGATATAGGCACTATATAAGCAGAGGCATCACAACATATTTGTAGTCATCTGTTCCTGGGCAGGTTATCAAACAACTTTTATCAGACCCAAAGAAATGAATTTCTGCATTGCTCTCATCTATAGAAGAAAGTATTTCTTGAAGATAGTTCACATTAAAAGCAATGTCTATTTTTTCACCAGAATAATCGCATGATAGTTTTTCTTCTCCCTGCTCTTGTTCAGGGTTGTTTGCTGATATGTTAATTAGGCCATCATCAACAACCAACCTCACCCCTCTATACTTTTCACTAGAGAGAACGCTCACCCTGCTGAGACTTTCGGTTAGGTTTTTTTTGTCTACAATAAGTGTTGAGCTCTCGCCGGAAGGTATAACCTGCTCGTAGTCTGGAAACTTTCCTTCAATTAATTTACTAGAAAATGTTGTGCCAGCAACACTAACATTGATTGAGTTGGAGCCCAGGTTAAGTGTTATGTTTTCGCTATCCTCATTAAGCAGTTTAGCAATTTCATTAATGGACTTTCTGGGAACAATGCCGTTGATTGGGTTATCAAGGCTTTCGTTTATGTTTTGTGTTGAAAGGGCTAATCTGTGTGCGTCTGTTGCAACAGAGGTTATTGTTGTGTTGTCTATGGAAAGATATAAACCGTTTAAGTAGTGTCTCCAGTCTTGGTTGCCCATAGCGAAAGAGGTTTTGTTAATTATCGATTTGAGGTTTTGTGGTTTTATGCTAACAGGATTGTTTAGTTCTTCGGATTCAAAAACTGGGAAATCCTCGCTTGGTAGTGTTGCAAGGTTATATTTTCCTGTGCTTGTTTCTATTTTTAGGTTTTCGCCATCAAGATAAAAATGTATCTCAGCAAGATCTGAAAACAACCTGCATAACTCACTTAGTTTTTTAGCCGGAGCTGTAACCCTTCCGCCGCTTTTAAAATTAGAAATAGTTGAAATTGTTGACATTTCTGACTCTAGGTCGGTTGCTGTAAGTTTAAGTCTTGCCTCGTCCACATCAAACAAAACGTTTGCCAAAATTGGTAATGTTTGTCTTTTTTCAACAACGCCCAATGTTGTATTAAGTGCTTTTACGACCTCTTCTTTGGTGATATAAAAATCCATTTTTTTAATTTGTTAGTGCTCTTGTTAGGTTTCTGTAATCCTCTTCATGTGAGGGGTTTTCTTTTCGTAACTCAGCAATTTTTTTACAGGCGTGTAGAACTGTTGTATGGTCTCTACCATTAAAAGCCTCCCCTATTTCAGGCAGGCTGTGGTTTGTAAGCTCTTTGGTTAAGGCCATTGCTAGTTGTCTTGGTCTTGTTATTGATCTGCTTCGTCTTTTTGATAAAAGGTCTGAAAGCTTAATGTTGTAATATTCAGAAACGGTTTTTTGAATGTTTTCAATGCTTACCATTTTTGCAGAAATTACAAACAGGTCCTTTAGTGCATCTTTAACCAAAGAAAGGTCGATGGGTTGGTTTGTGAACCTGGAGTTTGCTGCAACTCTTTTTAAAGCCCCTTCAAGCTCTCTGATGTTAGATCGAATTCTTTGTGCTATATAAATTGCGCAGTCGTTTGGCAGCTTGACGCCCATAGAAGAAGCTTTGCTAAGCAGAACGGCTGCTCTGGTTTCAAGCTCGGGCGGATCAATCACCACAGGAAGCCCCCAACCAAGTCTTGATTTTAAGCGCTCTTCAAGACCATCTATTTCTTTTGGGTATTTGTCGCAAGTAAGAATCATTTGGTTGTTTCTGTCCAAAAGGGCGTTAAAGGTATGAAAAAACTCTTCTTGTGATTGCTCTTTTCCAGCAAAAAATTGAATATCATCAATTAGCAGAGCATCGGCATTTCTATAAAAAGATTTGAATTCATTCATTGCCCCAAGCTGCAGGGCCTTGACCATATCAGATACAAATTTTTCAGAATGTACATAGACTATTCTTTTTTCGGGGTTGTTTTTTAGTATCTCGTTTCCAACCGCATGCATAAGGTGGGTTTTGCCCAAACCCACCCCACCATATATGAACAAGGGGTTATAGTCCCCTTTGGGGTTAGAGGCAACCTGTTTTGCAGCCGCAAGTGCTAGGTGGTTAGATTTTCCCTCAACAAATGAGTCAAAGACATAAGAATCTACAAGTTTAGAGTTTTCGTTTTTATTATTTCCTTGATATTTATCAACAAATGTTTCTTTTGTTAAGGTTTTATAAACAAGACTTATGTCCTTTTTTGATTGTTGTTTAACAAGTGATGTGATTTCTTCTGCAAGGTTTTTTTCTACGTAATTTAATATAAAATCGTTTGGCGCGACTAGCTCTAAGGTGTTTTTGACCAAACTACCTTTTAAGGGTCTTATCCAGGTGTTAAAATCTTCTTGTGTAAGCCTGTTTTCAAGCTTTTCTGTACATTTATTCCAAAAATCCAAATCTATCTCCCCGTTATTGAGTACTTAGTCTATAAAAAAATAAACAAGATATCTACAGGATAAACTTATGAATTTGCTGTGGATAAGTTGTTTGTAAGTCTAGACAAAATGTTTTTATTATTTTTTGTGTAAACTTTAAATTATTAGGATATAATGCAGGCCAATTTTTTGGTACTTATTATGAAAAGAACATTTCAACCTAGCACATTAAAAAGAAAGCGTACTCATGGTTTCAGAGCAAGAATGGCTACTAAGGCAGGTAGAGCTGTGCTTTCTAATAGAAGAAAGAAAGGCAGAAAAGCGCTAGCTGTTTAGGTTTGGCATACAAGTCCAGGCTCCCTCGTCACTTTTACTCATCTGAAAATCTCAGGCTTTTTTATTTAAAAGACGCAAAGTCGCCGCTGCAAATTTCAACACCAAAGAAATTATTCAAGACGGCTGTAAGCAGAAACAAGATTAAAAGAATAATTAAAGAGGTTTTTAGAGCTGGCGGCCTGGCGCCCATTAGCGGGGGTTTTTTGGTTTTGGTTTATGAGTCTTTTTCTGACTTAAGTTTTAAAGAGGCTTCTTTTGAGATCGTTAAGGCTGTAAAATCACAACAACATTAAAAACATAAAATTAAATGAACATTAGAAGGTTTTATCTTGCGGCAATATTTTTACTTTCGCTTGCGCTCTTTTACCAATACTCTGTTGAGAGAGATGCTCTTGCGGTAGGGGAACAGCTCCAGCTTGCTGAAAAAGCAAAAGCAAAAAGGGCAGAGCTAGAAAGTGGTCTAGTATATTTAGAAAACGACCTTCTGACCCTTATTGTTAGGGTTGGGGACGGATCAATTGTTGAGGCCAGGGTTAACAAATATTTGGTCGAGGGTGTTGAGGGTTCTTTGGGTGTTCGTATTTTTGGAAGTGATGCAACCAGTGGTTTTAAGTATTACTTTAAGTCTGGTTTTACTAACGCTCCAGGTAACTATGTTTTTGACAGGTATGTTGATGGCGGTCTTGTGCTCTTGTCTGAGGATGGTATTTATTCTAAAACAATCAAGTTTACCGAGACCTCTTATGAGATAAATATTACAGATGAGCTTGTTGGTGTTGCCTCTGGCTCGGGTATTCCTTATGCGTCTTTGTATAGAACCAACTCAAGGGCGTTGGATATGAACTTCGACTTTGCTAGCGGCGGTCTAATAAATAGAAGCTCTTATGAGGCTTATGCTTTTAGCACGAACCAGGACCCTTATGAGGCAGATAGGTTAAGGTCTGTTGATGGTCCAATTGGGGTGACCTCTTCTGGTGGCTGGATTGCATTTACACAAAAATACTTTTTAGCTGCTTTGTTGGGCTCTGATGAGCATGTTTATGGTTATAAGATTGGCCAAGGGAAAAGTGGTGTATACAGCATGGGCTACACAGTGGAGCCTGATGATTTTTCTACTGGTTATGTTACAAACCATACGCATAGGCTTTTTTTGGGGCCAAAGATAAGAAAAGATTTGGTTGAAAGGGCTGACAACCTTGAACAGACAATAGAGATGGGTTGGTTTTGGTTTATTTCTCAGCCCATGGTTTGGCTTTTAGATAAAATACATGATGTTGTTGGTAGTTGGGGTTGGTCTGTTGTTGTAATTACACTTCTTTTAAAACTGGTTCTTTGGCCTGTTACTGGGGCTGGTTTTAAGTCGATGGCTGGGCTTAGAAAGGTTCAACCAGAGATGAAAGAAATACAAGAAAGATACGCGAATGATAGACAGAAGCTTGGGGTTGAAATGATGGCTTTGTATAAAAAGCACAAAGTTAATCCAGCTGGTGGTTGTTTGCCGTTGTTGGCTCAAATGCCGTTTTTTATTGCTTTCTTTTTTGGGTTAAGGGAAATGGTTGAGTTAAGACAGGCCTCTTTCTTTTGGTTGGATGATCTATCTGCTCCGGATCCACTTTTTATACTTCCTGTGCTTTTTGGTTTTGTTATGGTTTTAACCCAAAAACTCAATCCTCAGCCACCAAACATGGACCCAACCCAGGCTCAAGTAATGAAAGTTATGCCCGTTATGCTTTCTGTGTTCTTTGTTGTTTTCCCATCATCGCTTGCGCTGTATTCGGTTGTTAATGCTGGTATTTCGCTAGGTCAACAAAAATACCTTTACGCCAAATACGGCGGGTCAAACTAGCCCAATATAAATATGTCGGTTGTATACGCTCTTGCAACTCCTCCTGCAAAGTCTGCCATTTGTGTTTTCCGTGTTTCAGGAGAGGGTTGTTTAGATGCGCTTGAAGGGCTTTTTAAAAAGAGACCAAAAGAGCACGGCTTCTTTTGTGTGCGGGATATGTATTTAAATAACGAGATTGTTGACTCAGTTGGTTTGATTTCATTTAGGGGGCCGAAAAGCTATACCGGAGAAGATTCGTTTGAGGTTTATGGCCATGGCGGGCTTGGGGTTATGGGTTTAATGATGGATGCTTTCCAGTCTTTTGGTTTTGAGGAGGCTGGTCCAGGAGAGTTTACTAAAAGAGCTTTTTTAAACAACAAGCTATCCCTTAATGAGTCTGAATCTGTTTTGGATGTTATTAACAGCTCCTCTAAGAAAGAGGTTCTTTTGGCCTCTCAGTCACTGTCTGGGAAATTTACCAAGGAGGTTTTTGGTATTTCAGAGGCGATTGATGCTATAAGAATAAGAGTTGAGGGTGAGATAGATTTCTCTGATGAGGGTGAGGTGTTTTTAGACGATTCTTTGATTTCGGATTTGGGTTTATTAATTGAGCGACTAAATGTTTTTATACAAGGCTGTCATAACAAGAAAGAGTTGGGTTCAAAAAAAACAGTTCTTTTTATAGGGCCTCCGAACTCAGGAAAGTCTTCGGTGTTTAATAGGCTTCTTGGGTTTGAGAGGGCGCTGGTATCAGATCTTGCTGGAACAACCAGGGATTTGATTGAGTCAGAGGTTTTTTACAACGACTTGTCGTTTTCAGTAATTGATAGTGCTGGTATAAGAAGCACATCGGACAAGATAGAGTCTAGGGGGATTGATTTCACTGTAGATGGTATTAATGATGCTGATGTGATTGTTGCTGTGTTCGAAAACACCAATGTAGGTTTGCTTATGGAGCTTGAAGATGAGCTTAAAGATAAGAAAGTTATTAGTGTTTTAAATAAAATTGATTTAGGTGATTTCGAGGATGCTGGTTTTGATAGCAGGGTTTCAGCAAAAACGGGACAGGGTTTTGACCAGTTTAAAAATTTAATCAAAGATGCTTTTGGTGAGGCTTACAAAAAAGATAGCGTCTATTTGGTAAGAGATAGGCATATAAAACTTTTCGGCCTTTGTCTTGAGGGTTTAAGTAAGGCGCATGAAATTCTTCAAAGTAACAAAGAGATGGAAATAGCTGCAGAGGAACTTAAAGTTTCTAGGTCTCGCCTTGATGATTTGGTTGGAAGGAAAACTCCCGACGATGTGTTGGGTGATATATTTAGTAATTTTTGTATAGGCAAGTAAATAAAACTGTTTATTGGTTGTGAAAAACTTGTTTAAGTAATTTTGTTTTTTTTATTGTCCACAACTTATCATCAGTTAACGGGTTGCTATATTTACGTACCTACAAACATGCTTATACATCAAAAAAAACCTATTAAAACAAGCTAAAGTTAACTTATTAACATAAAATCGTTTTACTAATAGAAATAACTAAAAGTATATAATCTAGATATTATTGTATTTAATAAAATATGTATTCATTTGATGTAATTGTTGTTGGTGGGGGTCATGCAGGCGTAGAGGCTGCTCATGCTGTGTATAGAGCCGGGCTATCGTGTGCGCTAATAACATTTGAGAAAAATAAGATTGGTCAAATGTCGTGCAACCCAGCTATTGGGGGTCTTGGTAAATCTCACATCGTTAGAGAGATTGATGCTCTTGGGGGAATTATGCCTCTTGCTACAGATGCAGCCGGAATTCAGTACAGAACTTTAAACACAAGAAAGGGGTTTGCTGTTCAAGCTCTTCGAGTTCAATGTGATAGGTTTTTATATAAAGAAGCTATTCAAAAAGAAATAAAAAAAACAACAATTAAAATTTATGAAGATGAAGTGGTGGATTTAATTATTGAGCAAAATAGCGTAATAGGCGTCCTAACAAAATCAGATAAAATTTTTGCCAAAAAAGTGGTGTTAACAACAGGGACATTTTTAAATGGTGTGATGTTTACAGGAAGAGAGAGGGTGAGTGGCGGCAGGCTTGGAGACAAGCCTTCAATACCTCTATCTAAAAGGCTTTATGATCTTCAACTTCCCATGGGAAGATTAAAAACAGGCACACCAGCAAGAATCAAGATGTCCAGCTTAGATCTATCTGTTATGGAGGAGCAACCCGGAGAAAAGCCAACACCATGGATGACTCTTACAAAAAACAAGCCTGGTCACGTCGAGCAACTTTCCTGCTACATAACAAGAACAAACAAAAAAACACACGAAATAATAAACAAAAACATTGAGCTATCTGCAATGTATTCTGGAAATATAGTTGGTATAGGACCAAGATATTGCCCGTCTATCGAGGACAAAATCTTTAAATTTGCATCAAAGGAAAGCCATCAAATATTTATAGAGCCAGAGGGCATAGGTGTGGATTTGGTATACCCAAACGGCATATCAACAAGCCTACCAAAAGACATACAGGAGAAATTTATAAAATCCATAAAGGGAATGGAAAATTCTGTTATAACTGAATTTGGTTATGCGGTTGAGTATGATTTTATTGATCCCAGATCCCTCCATCAAACACTTGAAACAAGATATTTAAAAAATCTTTTTCTTGCAGGCCAAATTAACGGAACCACAGGCTATGAGGAAGCAGCCGCCCAAGGCCTTATGGCCGGCACCAACGCAACCAACCAGATAAAAAAACAAAACGATTTTATTTTAGATAGAAGTGAGGCTTATATAGGTGTTCTTGTTGATGACCTTACAACACACGGTATCACCGAACCATACAGAATGTTTACTAGCAGAGCCGAGCACCGACTTTTGCTATCTCAAAACAACGCAGAGCAAAGGCTTTTAACAAAAGCTTATGAAAACAACCTTATCTCAAAAGACAGGATAGAGGACTATAAAAATAACGAAGAAAAATATAGTCAATTCATCAACTCAGAACTAAAAAAAACAAAAACCAAAAACTTTCTCGACAACAACAAGAAAGAGGTAAGCCTTAAAGAAAAGAAAAGCCTGTATGACATTCTTTCAAGACCAGACACAAACCAAGAAGAGCTATATCAGCCATCTTCAGACAACAAAAAACACTATCAGCGAGCATGTGTTGAGATAAGGTATGCGGGCTATATAAAAAAACAAAAAAGGGAGATTGAGAAAAACAAAAAACAAAACCTGAAAAAAATACCAGAAAGTTTTTCTTATGACGACATAAGCGGGCTTTCAAACGAAGTTAAGGAAAAACTAAACAAATCCAAACCCAATACCATTGGTTCAGCAGCAAGAATAGAGGGGGTCACCCCAGCGGCAATAAACATAATTCTAGTTACAATGAAGAAACAAGAACTAGAAAAAAACAATGTCTAACCCGGAATACAAAGAAAAGATTTATCAGTTTGTAAACAAAGCAATACAGTTCAACAAACACCACAACATTTTTCAAAGAACCAGCGCTGATGAGGTTTTGAGAAAAGATGTCGAAGAATCGCTGCAAATAAACCCCCATATTTCAAAACAAGACACCATTCTTGATATTGGTTCGGGGGGCGGCTTCCCTGGAGTGGTGATAGCCATCTCTAACCCAAAAACCCAAACCCATTTAGTTGAAAGCAACCAGAAAAAAGCCTACTTTTTGAAACAAGTTAAACACGACCTGCTCCTTGATAACCTGACAGTTCACAACCAAAGAATAGAAACACACAACAACCTTGGTGAATTTAGCCTTATTACAGCAAGAGCTTTTGCAACTATCGAAAAAATATTAACACTATCTGAAAACAATCTTTATCAAGGCGGAAAATATGTTTTGTTTAAGGGAACAAAAAACAAAATCAAAGAAGAATTAACATCATTAAACACAAACAAATTTAAGTATGAAATAATCGAACAGGACAACAAAGAAAAAGAAAGACATTTTGTAGTTATAAAAAAAGCATGAACAAAGTAATCGCAATAGCAAACCAAAAAGGAGGGGTTGGCAAGACCACAACAGCGGTGAACCTGGCCGCAAGCCTCGCCGCAACAAAACGAAGAGTTTTGCTTATAGACCTTGATCCCCAGGGAAACGCCACCTCCGCC
>CBFHRY010000033.1:0-11191 GCA_965658385.1 Gammaproteobacteria bacterium | reverse complement strand
CTCGTAAGTTTTCATGTAAGGAAACTTATCTGTTTCTGGATTATATCTATATAAACTGACTTCTAAATTGCTCATATTAATATGACCTCACTGCTGGAGGGAAAGCATCAACCTGATTTGGCGCAAAGTTTACTTTTCTCTTTGATAAAGTTTTAGTTTTAGGGTCATACATAGAGTGACAAAGCCAATTCTCATCATCCCTATCAGGATAATCATCTCTTGCGTGAGCTCCTCTGCTCTCGTTCCTCTCTAATGCTGCAATTGCAGTTGCTTCTGCGACTTCAAGTAAATTTTGCAACTCAAGAGCTTCTACTCTACTTGTATTAAAAGCTGCACTTTTGTCAGCTACATATAAATTATCTGTCTTTTCTCTGATTGCTTTGAGTTCTTCAACGCCTTTTTTCATATATTCGCCACGCCTAAAAACGCCAAAATAATTCTGCATACAAGTTTGGAGTTCTCTTTTAACATCAGCAGTTTTATAACCAGAAGTTGATTCATTAAGTTTATTGAGTCTTTCAAGAGACTGATCAATGTCTGAGTTTGTAGCAGAATCAACGCCACCACCGCTACTAATTTCCTCCTGAATATGCATTCCTGTAGCTCTTCCAAAAACAACTAAATCAAGCAAAGAATTTCCACCCAGCCTATTTGCCCCATGAACTGATACACATGCAGCTTCCCCTGCAGAATATAAACCTGGAATTGCAATATCAGATTCGTTAGATCTTGAAAAGGCTTGACCATGAACATTAGTCGGAGTACCGCCCATCATGTAGTGACATGTAGGAATAACTGGTATTGGCTCATATATGGGATCAACATGCGCAAAGGTTCTTGAGAGCTCACATATTCCTGGAAGTTTTGCATTAAGAACATCAGCTCCCAAGTGATCAAGTTTTAAAAAAACATGATCTTTGTTTTCTCCGCAACCTCTGCCTTCAAGAATTTCAAGGACCATAGATCTTGCAACAACATCTCTTCCAGCAAGATCTTTAACATTTGGTGCATATCGCTCCATAAATCTCTCGCCGTCTGCATTTATTAAATACCCACCTTCTCCTCTACAACCTTCGGTTACAAGAGAGCCAGCGCCATATATGCCCGTAGGGTGGAACTGCCACATTTCCATGTCTTGTGCAGGAAAGCCTGCTCTAAGAGCCATACCAAGACCATCACCAGTATTAATTAATGCATTTGTAGTTGATGCATATATTCTTCCAGCACCTCCTGTAGCAAGAACAGTTGACTGAGCTTTAAGATATGCAACATCTCCAGACTCAATAGAAAATGCAATTACTCCTGTTATCTCATTTTTAGAATTCTTCACAAGATCAACAGCGAACCATTCATTTAAAAAATTTGAACCCTCTTTAACATTATTTTGATAGAGAGTATGAAGTAGAGCATGACCGGTCCTGTCAGCTGCTGCGCAAGTCCTAGCAGCTTGCCCACCTTTGCCAAATTCCTTGGATTGGCCTCCAAATGGTCTTTGATAAATTCTCCCATTATCAAATCTTGAGAATGGTAATCCCATGTGCTCTAGCTCAAATACTGCTTTTGGACCTTCTGAGCACATATATTCAATCGCATCTTGGTCACCAATGAAATCTGCTCCTTTAACTGTATCGTACATATGCCATCTCCAATCATCATTTGGATCAGCGCTTTGAATAGCACATGTTATTCCACCTTGAGCAGAAACTGTATGAGATCTTGTAGGGAAAACTTTTGAGACAACCGCAGTTTTTAAACCAGACTTCGCAAGCTCTAGAGAGGCTCTCATACCTGAACCACCGCCACCAATAATTAGGGCGTCAAATTCAAGAGTTTTTATATTTGAGGAGTTGATATTTTGCATATTTAAAACCAAATAATTAAAAAATAAAAGACTGTTACTGAACAGCCAATTGCTATGAATAGGATTTCATATAATTTTCTGATTGTATTGGCAACTCCCCCCAAACCTTCAGAAAGAAATCCTAATGTTCTTTTTGTTAAATAATCTGTGCCCACGGTCCATAGACCAATAAACCCATGAATATTTGCAAGCAGAATAAAAAGTGTTAATAAAATTCTAAAATTTAAATTGCTATCTAAGTAATTAAATGAAAATTTATCTGTCAAAAATAAATATTCTAAATAAATAACAAAGCCTAAAAAATATAGAGCACTATATCTTTGCAGATACCAGTTCAATCTTCCAATATTCATTACAGAACCACCAAAATAGTTACGATGCTATCAATCAGAAAAAGCATTAGTGTAATTTGAGATGATCTATACGATGCGTTAAGACTTTCACTTATTAAATGAAAATCTATTAGCATGTGACGCACTCCAGTAAAAATATGATATTTGAATATGATAAGACATGATAGAAAAAGAAATTTCAAACTAAAATTTGATTCAATTAATGCAGTAAATTGCTCATAAGACTCCAGAGATTGAGCCAAGTAATATAAAGAAATTGCTGTTAATGGAAGCACTATAAAAAATACAAACATTCCACTTAGTCTATGTGTAATCGAAAGTAATGCAGTTAGTGGCAGCTTTATCTTAAGAAGGTTGATATTAACAGGTCTTTTCATAAATTTATAAAGTAGACAAATGTTATTTTTTAGCTAGCATTTGTGCGAAGATTATACCTTAGAATTTATGTTTAGACTCGACTTATCTAACTAAAATAAGTTACTTTTTTTTCTTTTTGACGTGCTTCATCAACCTTTGTTTCTTTTTAATTTGTCTGTCTGTCAATTTATTGACTTTATCTTCAAATGGGTTTTTTGATTTTCTAAAAAATAACCTTAATTGGATACTTTTAAGTTTAAGTTTTTCTCTGTAAGAATTTTCAAGATACCGCTTATAGTTACTTGGGATTTTTTTGTCATTATTAGAATGAATAACAAAAGACGTGGGATTAATTCCAGCAAAATGTACATATCGTAATTTAAGCTGCCTACCACCAATAGATGGAGGTGAGCTTTGGTTAACAAATTTTTCAAGTAACTTGTTTAATTGAGAAGTAGAGTACTTCTGTTGAGATTTAGTGATTAATTGATCAAGATTTCTAAACAGCCTTTTAAAACCGGTTCCCTTAATACCTGAAATTTCAAGTTTTATAAAATCTTGAAGGAAATTTGATAATGCTCTTTTGGTGGTATACATCTCATCTTTTTCTTTCCTTGTTAGGAGATCAATTTTATTAAAAGCAATCAATAGAGGCTTGCCTGTCTCACAAACCATATTTAAAATTTTTAAATCTTGATCAACAATGCCCTCAGAAGCATCACACAGAAACAAAACTACATCAGACTCTTCTACGGAATGAAGTGCCCTCACATAAGAGAAGTATTCTACTTTATGGTTATTTTTATACCCCTTTCTGATGCCAGCTGTATCTATAAAAATATAGTCATTTCCTCCTACATTAAAAGGTATGCTTATAGAATCAATGGTAGTGCCTGCAATTTCAGAAACAATAAGTCTATCTTCGTTAATAAATTTATTAATAAAAGTTGATTTTCCAGCATTGGGTCGACCAATGACTGCTATCCTTTTGCCATCTGGATAAGAGATTTTTTCTTTAGGTAATTTACTTTTTAATAAAGATCTTAATTCAGAAATATTTGATGAATGCTCTGCGCTAATATCAATATATTCTATGCCCTTTTTAGATAAATCATGCTTGATTTGGCTTGAAGTCTTTTTATCAGATTTGTTGACTACAGCAATAAACTCTTTGTTTAGTTTCCTAAGTTTTTGAAGGATATCTAGATCTTCATTATTTAACTCTTCAGAACCATCTAGTACAAATATAATAAGATTAGATTCCTCAGCTGCAACCCAGGCCTGATCTGCAATATCCTCTTTTAGAATTGAGTCATCTTTTGCAATTCCCCCAGTATCAATGACAAAGAATTTCCTGTCTCCAAATTCAAGATATCCATAATTTCTATCTTTAGTGAGACCGGGAAAGTCAGATACTATAGCTTTTCTTGATTTTGTAAGCTTGTTGAATAATGTTGATTTGCCAACATTTGGTCTTCCAATTATTGCTATTGAGGTGAACATATAACACTTCTATTTTATAGTGTTAGAGAAAATAAGCTAAATTTTTCATCTATGACGTATAAGTAGTCTCCTCTAGATGATAAAGATTTGATAGGATTTTTTGATACCTTCTCTCTACCAATTATCTTTCCATTAATTGGATTGATAACATGAATGAAGCCTTCAAAGTCACCAACTACAAGATTTCCTTTGTATGTAATTGGATTAGATAAGGATCTATTTAACAATAAGTCAGATGACCAAGATTTCTCAAGAGTTTTATTTGAGAAAGTAATTATCTTTGAGTTATCTTCGACAACAATTAATAGACCTTTAGTTATAACTGGTGAATAAAATGATGAAGATTCAGATTTCCAAATAGCTCTTTTTTGAGCTTGGTCAAAAATACTTACATTGCCCTGATAATTAGTTGCGTATATCAGAGGGCCTTGAACAACAGGATCGGAATCAGCATCAACTAAATTTTCTAGCTCAGAAGTACCTGATACATATGATATGGCACCATCCCATATTGGAAAACCAGTAGAAAGCTGAAAAACACCAAGCCTACCATTGTCAAAAGTTGCTATTACCTTATCATCAGCTATTACTGGACTGCTGCTACCTCTTACTGTAAGTAATGGAAGTTGTGACCTGTATGACCAAAGAATTTCACCATTATTTTTATCAAGAGAAATTAATTCTCCTGCGCTCGTTTTAACCATAACTGAAGATGCATCAATAGCTGCTCTTGAAAGAACCTTAGCTTTAACATTAATTGACCATAGTTCAGAACCATCATTTTGATTCAAAGCTATTACATTACCAAGCTCATCAGAGACTATCACCACGCCAAATCCTGAAGCAATTCCAGAAGAAAGCTCATTGTACTCTTTAGACCATATTTCGTTACCGGATATAGCTTCGAATGCGTTTATAGACCCTAAATTATTTGCAAAAAATAATTTATCCTGAGAAAAACTTGGTAGGAAGTTCCCTAAGTCATTTTCGCCATTAGACTTTTTGACCCAGTTCTCATTAAGAAAGATTGATTTTTGAATTTCTGAAAGTGGTTTTGGCTCGTCAGTATCCACCTCTGCACTTTCCCAAAACTTCAATGAAGAACATGAGGTTATAAATAAAACTGCGATTATGTTGAGATAAATTGATTTCATTTTAGTTTATGATTCAAGATCAGCTATTTTCATTGCGATAATAGATTTAGATTGTTGATCATCATATTTTTCATCAGCAAGCATGTATTGCTCAATGCTTTTTTCTACTTCTTGCTTTGCAGCAAAAATATCGCCTATTAATTCATGAATATATGCGTTAGCAGAAATTTCAGAATAAACTGAGAGCTGTGATAGAGCATCATCATACCTTTCAATTTCTATGTATATTCTAGAAAGACTAATTCTAGAAATTTTATTAAAAAAGTCATTTCCACCGAAACTGCTTGAAACTTCTTGAAGCTCAGTGAATACGGCTATACTTTTATCGAAATCACCCATTGAAGCTAAATCAGCGCCTTTGCTAAGCATTGCCATCATTGCATATCCGGTAGAAGCATAGTTATCTGTTAAATCGCCATAAAGGGAATCTATCTTTTCTTGATCTTTATTTTCTAATGATGTTGTATTTAGCCATTCGTTATAAATTACAGCGGCTTCTTCATTCATAACTTTCTTGTTATAAAAATTTAATACATATAAACCAATGGAAAGTATGATTAGCAAAACAACAATCATGAGCGCATTTTTGTATTTACTCAGAAAATTCTTAACTGCGCCAAACTCATTATCAATTATCTCATTCATTTTTCTTCCTTAATTTATTTAAAGTAATTTATAAATTTCATATGCCTTGTCAAATTTGACTAATTCTTGCTCTTTAAGTTCATCATCTAAATATTTAATTAAAATACACTCATTGGTTATTTCATCATCCCCAATAATTAAAGCATGGGAAGCATTGATCTTATTAGCCCTTCTAAGCTTTGATTTAAGGCTTCCATTTGCTAAATTCACATCAAGATTAATTTGTTTATTTAAAGATCTTAAATGGTGAGCTATTTTAAATGCTTTTGGCTCTAATTTACTAGTTATAGTTATGAAAGAAACAATTTTATCTTGTGTTTTAGCAATAGAAGCAATGCTGGCAAGCCTCTCAATTCCAATTGCCATCCCTATTGCTGGAAGATTTTTTCCACCTAACTTTTCTGACAAGACATCATATCTTCCCCCGCCAAGAAATGCATCCTGCGCTCCCAATTCATTTGATAAGGCTTCAAACACGAATCCAGAATAATAATCTAAGCCTCTTACAAGAGAATAATCTATTTCAATTTTACAAAAATCAGAAAAAGTATCTTTCAGGGAATTAAGTAAATCAATATTTTCTTTTGGTAAAAAATCTTTAAGGGATGGTGCATCTTTAAGTATTTTTTGAGTGTTTTCACTTTTTGAGTCAAGTATTTTTAAGGGGTTTTTATCAAGTCTCTCAAGCTCAGTCTCGTTTAATTCATTTTTGTAGGATGAGAGATAAGCTACCAATGAATCACAATATGCTTTTTTTGTATCAGGATCTCCAAGGTGATTAATTTTTATTATTGAATTATTTATAGATAACTTGTCAATAATATTACAGATTAATGAAAGCAACTCATATTCAGAATTACCTTCTTCATGACCCAAAATTTCAATACCAGCCTGGGTGAATTGTCTAAACCTTCCTTTTTGAGGCCTCTCGTACCTCCACATTGGTCCTATATACCAGAATTTATTTGAAGAACTATCAAGTTTTTTTTCAATAATAGATCTAATAACGCCTGCTGTTCCCTCAGGTCTGAGGCTTATGCTTTTTCCATTTCTGTCGAGAAATGTATAAATCTCTTTATTAACTATATCTGAAACATCTCCTACAGATCTTTTAAATAGGTCTGTTTCCTCTAATGCCGGAGTTCTTATTTCGTTATAATTGTATGAATTAAATATATTTTTAAGTTTTTTCTCGACTCTGAAAATATGTTCTGCAGAATTACTAGCATCTGAATCATTAAATAGATCAAGCATTCCTGATAAAGATCTGATCTTTTTCACATTAACTCCTTGCGATAATCTCAACTTTTGATTTAGCTATCTTTTCTCTGACTCTATTTTCAAGCTCATCTACAAGATTCTCATTTGAAATTTTATTATTGGGCTCCCCATCAATATACATTAAATTTTTTGGGCTGGCTCCTGTTAAGCCCACATCCGCAGCTTTACTTTCACCAGGTCCATTTACATAACAACCAATAACTGCGACCTCTATATCTTCTGAGATATCTTCAAATCTACTTTCTAGTTCATTTACCACTTCAATTACATTGAAATTCTGTCTTGAACAACTTGGGCAAGCAACAATTTTTACTCCCCTACTTCTAATATTTAAGCTTTTTAGAATATCCCATCCAATTTTAACCTCATCCACTGGATCTGAAGCGAGTGAAATCCTAATCGTATCTCCAATTCCTTCAGATAAAAGCATTCCTACACCTATAGATGATTTTACTGTTCCAGATCTGAATGAGCCTGCTTCAGTAATCCCTAGGTGCAAAGGTTGGTTGATTAGTTTTGATATTTTTCTGTAGGCTTCAACTGTCATTTCAATATTGGAAGCCTTTAAGCTCATTTTAAAATTATCAAAATTATGTCTTTCAAGGATATCAACATGTCTTAATGCTGACTCAACTAGGGCATCTGCGTTTGGCTCACCATATTTAACTTGCAAATCTTTTTCTAAAGATCCAGCATTAACTCCAACTCTAATTGGAACATTGTTATATTTTGCAGCATTTATTACTTCTTTAATTTTAGCCTCTTTGCCAATATTACCTGGATTAATTCTTAGACAATCTGCTGAATCTGCAACTTCTAGTGCAATTTTATAATCAAAATGTATATCTGCCACTAAAGGTATATCAACTTTTTGTTTAATTTTTTTAAAAGCTGAAGCTGCATCAAATGAAGGAACAGAAACCCTTACAATATCTGCACCTGCAGATTTAAGATTATTGATTTGATTAATAGTTGCATTAACATCACAAGTTTCAGTATTAGTCATTGACTGAATAGAAATAGGGTTGCCGCCTCCAACTTTTACAGAGCCAACATTAACTTCACTTGTTTTCTTTCTTTTTATCCAATCACTCATTAGTTATAAACAAAGTATTTACATTAAGACTATCAGCACCGGTAATAAAATCAACAGCGACATTGTTATATAACCCCTCAACACCATATGCATTACTGACAGTTATTTGAAAAGGTTTATCTATAAACACATTTACGGTCTCTCCTTCAAAAAATTTTCCTGATTTAACAACACTATTATCGATGATTATTTCTATGTAACACTCTTCAGAAAAATAAAGCTCTAGTTCATTTTTTAAAATTTCAATTTTATTTTCATTAAGGTCTTCACTAATTGGTTCTGTTTTGCTTATTTCAATTCTGGATAGCTCTTCAAGAGAATTCTTTGTAACTGGAGGTATGCTTGTAGGTATTTGAATAAAATCTTGTGAAATTTCATCTATTGGTAACGTTATTAATTCATCTGAAGATGTTTTAGTTGTTGATATTAAATCAATCTCACTAATATTATTTTGTTTATCTTTGATTAGAAAGAATAAAAAAGTAATAACAAGTAAAGTTAAAATACATAAAGCAATGCCTTTAATAAACTTATCGTTAATGCCTTTATGGGATTTCCTAACAATTTCCTCTTTTCTGGGTTTTGATGAGTAAATTGAAGGAAATTCAGGATTAATATTTAATAATTCTGAATATTTTAAGAAGTATGCTCTAGCAAAACCCTCGCTAGGAAAATTATCATAAACTCCGCTCTCAATGCTTCTAATGTATTTCTCATTAATCATGTGAGTTTGAGAAATTTCAGCTACTGACAAACCAAGCTCTTCTCTTGCGGCACTAAAGAGAAGACCAATTTTTACGGAACTTGCTGACTTCAAATCACTTTTCATGAAATTGTCCTATGAGCAATAAGATTTTTGCCTTTTATTGAATTTTTAAGTTTACCAACAAGCTGACCGCAAGCTCCATCTATAGCATCTCCTCGAGTAATTCTTAAAGTTGTAATAAACCCTTTATCAACTAATATATTTTTAAATTTTTCAATATTTCTTGATGTTGATCTTTGATAGTCGCAACCATCAAATGGATTGAAAGGAATAAGATTAATCTTGCATGAGAGACCAGAAAGTAATTTGCTTAGTTGCAGTGCTAATTCTTTTGAGTCATTAACTCCATCTATAAGAATATATTCTATAGTTATATTTCTTTTGCCATCGTAATAAGCAACAAAGTCTTTGCATGACTTGATGAGCCTACTAATAGGATACTTTTTATTAATTGGCACGATCTCGTCTCTGAGCTCATTGTTTGGTGCATGAAGTGATATAGCTAAAGAAGCATCTATGTTCTCTGGAAGTTTTTCAATAAATGGGACTATGCCTGAGGTGCTAATAGTAATTCTCTTTCTTGAAAGGCCATAAGCATGCTGATCTTTCATAATTTTTGCTGATTCTATAACTGGGTCAAAATTCAATAGAGGTTCGCCCATCCCCATGTAAACTACATTTGTAATACTAATAGGATCTTCATCAGCAAAATTTGCAAGCCATAGCTGACCAATAATTTCATCAGATGTAAGATTCTTTTCAAACCCCTGGGCTCCTGTTGCACAGAATGTGCATTGAAGTGCGCAACCAGCTTGAGAGGAAATACACAATGTAGTTCTTTTTTTTTCTGGAATTCTAACCATTTCAACCATAGTTCCAGATTCAAGTTTTACTAAATACTTCTTAGTGCCTTCAGAAGAAATATGAGTTTCCTCTATTTTGGGTGGTTTGATGATAGCAACATCTATAAGTTTAGACCTCAAGTCTTTGTTAAAGTCTGTCATTAAATTGAAGTCAGTTACACCTTTTTGATGTATCCATTTTGATAATTGTTTTGCTCTAAAGGATGGCTCATCAAGAGATTTAAAAAAATCTTCAAGAGATCTCAGTGAGCAACCAAGAAGATTTTTTTTATTAGCCAAAACTTACAATGACATTATTTCTTCTTCTTTGAAAAAATAGTCTATCTCCCTAGCTGCACTTTCTAACGAATCAGACCCGTGAACCGCATTAGCATCAATGCTTTTAGCAAAATCAGCTCTTATAGTTCCAGGCTCTGCTTCTTGTGGGTTTGTGCTACCCATAAGCTCTCTGTTCTTCAATACAGCATTTTCCCCTTCAAGCACTTGAACAAATACTGGTCCTGATGTCATAAAATCTTTTAGGTCATTAAAGAAAGGTCTGCCTTCGTGCTCAGCATAAAAACCTGAAGCTAATGCATCGTCTAATTGGATTAACTTCGCTGCAACAATTTTTAAGCCATTATCTTCGAATCTAGATACTATTTTTCCAATAACATTTTTAGACACTGCATCTGGTTTGATAATTGATAAAGTTCTTTCTTTTGACATTATATTTATCCTTATATAGTTAAAATTTTCCGTATTATATTGGAGTTATTCAAATTCTTCTATCCATAACATCTGAATTGCTTCCAAAATTTTTTCATTAGATTTTTTAGGATCACCAATAAAATTATCTAGATTACAAATTTTGGAATGAAGGTCAGGAAAAGATATCCATTGAGGGTCAATATCAGGAAATTCCTCATAAAGTGTTATTGAAATTTCTTGGAAATCTTTCCAATCTAAATTGTTCTCCATTAATGATCTTCAGATACCTGGTTAATGTTATATTTTGGGATTTCAACTTCTAAATCATCGTTAGCAGGAATTACCTGACAGCTTAACCTAGAATTTTGTTCTAACCCCCATGCCTTGTCTAATAAATCTTCTTCTGCATCTTCTGCATCAACCAAAGAATTAAATCCTTTCCTTACAATCACATGGCATGTGGTGCATGCGCATGACATCTCACATGCGTGTTCTATTCTAATGCCATTACGAAGAGCAGCTTCGCAAATGGTTTCCCCGTCCTTACATTCGATTAATGCCCCATCTGGACAAATTTCGTGATGAGGTAAAATTTTTATTTTTGTCATTTAGATAGTGAAGC
>CBFHRY010000032.1:0-11302 GCA_965658385.1 Gammaproteobacteria bacterium | reverse complement strand
AAAAATAATTGATTGTTTGGATGTTACATTAATCAAATCAACTAAATGGGGGGTCTCAGACTCAACTTCTGTAAAATTATTTCATGAGCTTTATTCAAAAAAAATATCTATAGAAAGGTAACTTATAAACTTGCTGTAAAGCTGTATCCTTTATCATTCTCTTGAATTGATAAATTTGAAACATTTTTTTCTAAAAGATTGGAGATTTCAGAAACTTGATTAACTCCATCCTCTAATTTAATTACATCGAATGCAACTATAACCAAGCCATCAATAAATGATGTTTTGAGGTTGTAATAATTATTATTAGGTAGGTTTAATAACAAGAATTTATCTATCTCAGCCCCATCATTAAGTTCTGTTATTTTCTCTTTAGAAACAGATTCAACTTTTTGTTTGACATATTCATAATCAGATTTTGCTTTAATGAAATTAAATTTAGTTTGATTATATTCTGTTATAAATGAATTAATTGAAATCACTAATAACGTAAGAGCTATAAGACCTATAGCCACAAAGACTAGTTGTTTTTCCCTTTTATTTAAATTTAAAGAAAGCTTATTCATTTTTAAAGTTGATAGTTATAGTTCCCGTGGCACCGTCAGCAGATTCAATAATATTTTGATCAATAATTTTTACACCAAAGCTTTCTCCCATTGATAGAACTAATGACATCTGCATTGAAGGCATTTTCTCTATGTCAATAAGAGCGGTTGAAGATTCAAAATCTATATCAATTTTTTTTACAAACTTTCCTCCAAGCCGATATATAAAATCAATATTGGGAAGTTCTTGTTTGTTATTAGTTGAAATAGTATCACCGATTAGGGCGTCAATTTGTGATCGTGGGTTTATTACTCTTGTTATTTTTGTTGATAAAGATGAAAAAATTCCAGAAGTGGCATCTTTATAAATCTGAGTATTTCTATTTATATTATCAATGATTAAGTTTGGTAAAACCAATATTGCTATTAAGGATACTGAAAGAAATCCTAATTGGAGCTTTGTAAAATCCAATTTATTTAAAATACTTGATAGTGAATACTTAAAACTAAAGAGATTGGTATGTTGTTGATGTGAGTTAAGAAAACTTAGATGGTATGAGCCAATATCTTTATAGGTAACTTTACCAAATATATCATCATCCTCAGACTCAAAAGAAATTATAGAAGGTTTGTAATCTTTATTGTTCTTTTTAACAATCTCGAGATATTCTTTTGCATATGATTTTTCTATAGATGTACCTGTTCTATCATGATGGGAAAAAATAACAGAGTCACCATGAATAACTATTGAGTCTTCTTTATTACTAAACAATGAGTAGTCTGGATAAATATAAATCCTTGATTTAACTAAGCTTAAGGTTGCGTTTAGATAATTTATTAAATCTTTTTTAATTACAAAACCATTATTTTTTGAGGTTTTAACAAAAATTTCAGAAATATCTTCAACGATATTATCTTCAATGCTAGATATAAATACTGCATCAGAGTTCTTGTCTTCATCACTTTGATTTGGATACGACGAAATAGCAGAGGATGGAATTAAAAATAATAATTTTGACTCTTCATTTATTTCATCATGTATTTCTGATAATTGAATATTTTTTTTGTAAATAAAATTGTTATCAGCATACTTGTATAAAACAATTTCTGTAATCGAGTTAGTTGAGCTTTGTGCAATAAAATTTATCATTAAATGCCATTATAGTTTCTTGATAAAATATAGCCATTATTATTATTTTTAAAATAAATAATGCTTGATGAAGAGGCCTCAAATGACTCAACCTTTGAAGTTGTTTCTAAAATATAGATGTTAGATTTGAAGTCAATGCCAACCAAAGCTTCGCCAAATGAAACATCTTGATAATTAATATAAATTTCATTTATGTTTTTAAAACCAGAGTCCGGCATTGTTGCCAAAACATAGTTTGCATCATCAAGTGAGAGATCTTTAAATAATCCACTTAATAAAATTCCATCTTCTTTGGACAACATATTTAAATTAATTTTAAAATTATTTATAGGGTATGCACATAAATATTCTGAGAGGTTTGCCCAAGTCTCTCCCCTGAAGGATGGAATATTTTTTAGCTCATCCTTTGAATGAAACATTCTATTGTCTGTAAACTGTTGATTTGTATTTGATGGTCCAGTGTAGAAATAATCCTCTAGACCAGCACTCCTTGGCCTATTATCAGCATCAATCCAGTCTATTATTTGGTCAATCATTTGAACTACATCTCTTTGATCAACCTCCAAATGAGCCATAATTTTTTTAAATACTTCTATGTGTTTAAGATCTGGGATATAGGTATCCTCATTTTTTTTTACTAAATTATTTACATTGAAACATGTTGAGGCATCAAAAATTTCAGAAAAAATGTATCCCTTCTCATCTTCTAAGAAAATATTATTTACAAACATTGAATTATTTTTTGAAATTATTTCAGAAAATGAGATTTCTTGCCTAATCTTTTTCTTACCTAAAAACTCCATTCCTTTAAAAAGGTTTAATGAATTTGATTGAAACTCAAGATAAGATGCTCTTTTAAGAGAAATGAAATAATTATTTCCAATTATTACCGCAATCGAAGAAAGCAAAAGGACTATCAGAAGAACTGACATAAGGACTACACCCCTATCCTTGGTATGCATAATCAATATTAGGGTCAATTAACCAAAAAAAATCTTTTTCGCCAATAGAAAAATCTATTCTTATAAGCGTAGGTATTTTTTTTGAAGTAATTTCATCTAATGGCCATTTGTCATGCCATCTACGCTCATACATAAAAGAGAAATCAAGATTATCTAAGCCTTTAATTAGCTCAGATCTAGAATGGTCATCTTGGTTATAAGGACTTGATGAAAAGTATTGTTTGCGAACTAATGAATTATCATCAAGCAAATATTCAACCCTATTAATATTCGATGATGATAAGGAAAGGTTTTTAATAGAAGTATTAAAAATTATAGAGTTCGATATTTGATCATAATAAAAAGTTCCAGGAAGCATATCACCATAAAAATCTCTAGAAGGTACATTTACTGTTTGCCTTATATCTCTTCTGATAATGCTCGAAGTAAGGCTGAGTTCTTTTATTTCATTAAGTTTATTTGTAGATATTTCTTCTGATTCAAGCGCGGATGTTAGAATTTGTGAGCAAATTAAGCCTATTAAACTAAGTATAACTAGAGATACAAGAACCTCTATCAATGTAAAACCTTTATTCATTGATAATATAACCCTTTGTTTTATATATAGCATTTTTAGCGCCATCTCTCTTAACAATTATCTCGTATTCAAAAAACTCATTTGATGAATTTTTTTCAATGACCTCCTCCCATCGCCAAACTTTATTACCCATCTTCATTATTCCGGTTCTTCTGGTTGCGTTATTTGGTTTTTGCATTGTATTTATTAAAGCAACCCTATTATTGGTAACCTCTTTAGCTAAATACCTATCTTCTAAGTACATAATAGAGGTAGTGTTAGAGATAATTACTTGATATATAGCAAGAATAGAAATACTTAAGACAACAAGAGATACTACAACCTCTATGAGACTAAAGCCTTTAGTATTGAATTTTTTTAACTTCCGTTTTTCCATTTTTATTTATTTCTATTCTTTGAATAAAGTCTTGTCTTTTTATATCTAAAGATCCTCCAGAATTTTCTCCAGATGGATAGAAAATAAGAAATGGAAATTTTAAAGAGCTATCATTATTAATCTCATAAACATTTCCATCGAAAGATCTAAAAACTTTTTCAAAGTTAATAAAATCTTTATACCCTGATGAGGGCATATCAATAGATGCATCAGATATCTTTAATCCATTTGAAGAGATGAAATAGGCTTTATCAATATCTGGATTGGCATACCATCCAATGATATTTCCAGTTGTTATACTTTCTTCTGATAAAAATTCAAAAGTCTTTTCAAATGACTTTGCCTTAGCTTCAATTGAATTTAAAGTTGAAAAATTTAAAAATACTAGTGATGACATTAACCCAATAATGACTAGAGTCACCAGTAACTCAATAAGAGTAAAACCTTTAGATTTATTGTAACCAGTTGCCAATATCAGTATCCTCACCAGTTCCACCTTCTATACCATCTGCGCCAAGAGTATAAAGATCAAAATTTCTAGATTTTTGTGGAGGATAAACATAAAGATAATCCCTACCCCATGGGTCTTTTGGAATAGATGAAATATATCCACCATCTGGAAATAAAAATGGGTTTTTTAGATCAGAGTGAGGTGTTGTAAGTGCTTCAAGACCTTGAGATGTGTTTGGGTAAACAAGTTCATTAAATTTATATAACTCAAGAGCCTTAGAGGTCTGAGCAAAGTCAGCTTTAATTTTTTCAAGATTGGCCCTTTGAAACACAGGTGATACATTAACAACAACAATGGTTGCAAGAATACCCAAAATTACCAAAACTGCCATTAATTCTATTAGAGTAAATCCTTTATTATATTTCTTCATATTTTAACCCAATGAAAGTGTATTCATTTGCATGATAGGTAACAGTATAGCTAAGACTATCATCATTATAAAACCACCCATTACAATAATAACAATAGGCTCAAGCAAGGAAAGAAAAATTGAGCGCTTAGACTCAATTTCATTTTTCATAAATGATGATACCTTTAAGAACATTTTAGGTAAATTTCCTGATTTGTAGCCACTAGAAATTAATTGAACAAATATATCTGGAAATATCTTACTTCTTATTAAAGAACCAACAAAATCCTTACCCTCTATAACCTCTTCTCTTGAAATTCTAATTTGATCTTTTAGAAAATGGTTATTAAAAACCTCAGAAGACTCATCTAAAGCCACATCAAGATTCATACCAGAATTAAGCAATAAAGTCATAGTACTCGCGAATCTTTCAGTTTCAGTCAGTAATATAAAATTTCCAATTAGAGGAATTCGTAATATAAATTTATGAGCTTTTAAAAGGTTCAATTTAGAATTTGTATAATTTTTATATAGAAAAAACCCAACTATTGAAAGAATAATAAAAATCAAACATATAAATAAAATATTATTAGAAATAAAAAGCAGCCCCTTTGTTAATAATGGTAACTCAGTACCAGATTTAATAAATTGCCCAACAACTTGGGGGAGAACAAATGCAAGTAATGCAATAATCACTGAAATAGAAAAACCTACTAATATAATCGGGTAAGTTAAGGCTGAAATCACTTTTTGTTTAATTTCTGCAGATTGTTCAAGATAATCAGCAAGATTGTCAAAAATTTCGTCAAGGTTTCCAGATGAATCACCGGCAGAAACAAGCGATGTATAAGTTTTATTAAAAACCCTCGGATAAGCCTTCATTGAATTACCCAATCTCTTGCCTTGAATAATATCTTCTCTAATATTGTATAAAATATTAGATAAATCTTTATTAGTTGATTGATCTGCAGTAATTTTTAAAGAATCATCAATTGAGGTGCTGGCGTCTAATAGTGTAGATAATTGTCTTGTCATAATAACAATATCTTTATTTTTAACTTTGGTTTTATTAATAATTTTTGTATTTGTTACTCTGACTTCAAGAGGCGTCAGATTAAGATCTTTGACTAACTTTCGAGCTTCTCGCTCAGATTGAGCGCTTACATGCCCCCTCTTCTTTGCTCCCTTGATGTCAAATGCAATATAACTATAGGCTGGCATTCTCTTTAAGGTTATTAATTCTTAAAATTTCATCACAAGATGTTACACCAGTTTTAATTAAACTTATTGATGCTTGTTCTATAGAGTCATTATCTTGATCTTGAAAAGCGTAATCTTCTATATCGGCCTCTGAAGCATTATTATGTATCAATTCTCTCAGCTTTTTGTCTATTTGTAAGCACTCCGCAATAGCAATTCTTCCTTTGTAACCAGAACCAAGACATTCATCGCAACCTGTTGATGTGTAACACATGGTTCCTGTTTGAATATTTAAGGCAGCTAAGGTTTCTTCATCTGGATTGTCTTCTACTTTACAACTATTACATAGTCTTCTTACAAGCCTTTGAGCGATAATGGTTTTTAAACTAGAAGCTAATAAATAAGATTCAATACCCATATCCCTAAGCCTTGCAACAGCTGCTACTGCGCTATTAGTGTGGACTGTAGATAGAACAAGGTGTCCTGTGAGACTTGATTGAATACCAATTTGAGCGGTCTCTGCATCTCTCATCTCTCCAACCATGACCACATCTGGATCCTGTCTTAAAATAGCTCTTAGACCTTTTGCAAAACTATATCCTGTTTTAGTGTTTACCTGAGTTTGTCCAATACCTCTTAATGTATATTCAATGGGGTCTTCTACTGTAAGAATATTTTGAGAAGAATCACTTAAGTATCTTAATCCAGCATATAAAGTTGTTGTTTTACCCGAACCCGTTGGTCCAGTGAATAAGATTATCCCTTCCGGGTTCTTTAATGATTTTTTATAATTTTTAAGGATTTTTTCTGGGAGACCTAAATCATCAATATTTATCTGCGCTGATTGTTTATCAAGTATTCGCAGAACTATTCTTTCTCCATGAGATGATGGTAAAGAAGATACTCTAACATCAATACTCTTATCACCAAGCGATAATGAAACCCTGCCATCTTGAGGCAATCTTCTTTCTGAAATATCCAAACCCGACATTATTTTTAAACGTGAAATAAGAACTGAGGAAATTTTACTATCCTGAGCAAGAACCTCTTTTAAAATACCATCAACTCTATATCTAACGACTATTTGGTCTTCATATGGTTCAAAATGGATATCTGATGCTCTAAGTTTTATAGCTTTACTTATAATTCCATTAATCAATTTGATTATTGGAGCATCATCATTTCCACTTAATAGATCCTCGGTAGCAGAAATACTTCCTGCAAAGGATTCAAGATCAAAGGAGTCAGTTAATTCTTCTGAAATATCATTAGATACAGCTTCAGACGAGAAAATATTTGTTATATATTCATTAAATTCAGCAGAACTGCACCGTTTGATTGTGAATGAAGAGCCTAGATATCTTTGAATCTCATGATACATATCTTTAGTAATATCATTTGGTGAAAGTATTTCTATTGGATTATTACCAGTAACTATTAGCTGATGCTCTTTTATATATTCGTATGGGATAACTGAAAAAAGATTATCTTTATCCTTAAGTGAATCAAGCATAATTTAATCTTGTTTCTTTGAAAGCTCATCTAGAATTTTTTGTTCCTTAGATAAAATCTGTTGAGCTTTAATATAATTATACTTTTCACTTGATATATCATATGCAGAGTTAGAGTCTGTCATTATTCTTGGCCTAATGAATATCATCAAATTCTTTTTAATATTATTTTTAGACTTAGTTTGAAAAAGTTTACCAAATAGAGGTATTGAGCCTAAAACAGGAACTTTTGATATTGTCTCCTGCGTATCATCATCAATTAGGCCGCCTAGAACTATAGTCTGCCCATCATCAACCAGCGCAGTAGTTTCTATCGCTCTTTTATTAGTTATCAAATCAACTCCACTAGAAACCACCCCAGCAACACCAGATACTTCAATTTTTATAGCAAGTAGAACAGAGCTTCCCTCATTGATTTGAGGGGTAACATCAAGTTTTATACCCACCTCTTGTCTGGATGTTGTTCTGAATGGGTTTGCATTATTGGAACCAAGGCTTTCACCTGTCGTAATGGGAATTTCCTGGCCGATAATAGAACTTGCAGTTTCGTTGTCCATAGCAAGGATTGATGGCGTTGATAATATGTTTGAGTTTGTATCTTTGGATACTGCATTTATTATCGCTGCAAAACTATCACCTGATGTAATATCACCGAAACCAGCAATAATGCCTTGAGTATTTAGAAGTGATGATATTGAACTTGATGCAAGAGCTGTATTTGTATCATCTGTAGCAGCTCCAACAATAGAAAGTAAATCTGGTCCAGAGCCATTAAATCTAGTAATACCAATAGGTATCTCCCCATTTTCAGAGTCTCCAGAAAAAATTGTTTCAACACCAAGGTCGTTTGCAGCATTTTCTGAAATTTCCACAACGATAGCTTCAACCAATACTTGCGCCCTTCGAATGTCCAATTTTGCAATTAGATTTTTTAAAGTGATGATATTGGATTCATCAGAAGAAATAATAATTGAATTTGTTTTTTCGTGATTGGTTATTACAGTAGCCTTGCCATCCGAATTTGACATAAAACGACTAGACATAGAGTTAAGGATTGAGGCAACTTCGCTTGATTTTGCATATTTTAAATAAACAACATCGATTGTTTCATCTTTATTAACTATATCTGCATCCAAAGTTGCTAATGTTTTTTTGATATTCTCAGTCACAAAATCATTTGCTGAGATAATAATAGAGTTTGATGGAGCAAAAGGAACAGCTATAAACTTATTGATAGTTGGATTGTTTTGAGCCTTTAACTTTTCCAATATTCTTACAGCTTCAATTGAAGGTAAGTTTTCCATCTTAACTATTGAGATTTTTGCGCTATTATTTAGATCAAGATTATTTAAAAGCTCCTTTATTCTCTTAATATTGCTTGCTCTATCAACAATAAGTATTGAATTAATAGAAGCAATGCTGGATAAATGGGATTGTCTTCCTGTTATTGGCTTTATCATGGGAAGAACTTCAGCTGATGATCTATTCGCCAATGGAATAACTTCAGTTAAAAAATCAGAGTTTCCACTAACATTGAAACTTTCATCTCTGGTAGCTTCATTTTCAGGGACAATACGAACAAATCCATCATCTGCAATAGCCGAAAAACCATTCACTTGCATTGTTCTTAGGTAAACGTTCCAAACCTGCTCTCTATTAAGCTCTGCATTAGAGTAGATTGTTATCTTTCCTTTTACTCTGGGGTCTAAAATAACTGTTTTTTTTGAAAACTGAGCAATATCTTGTGTAACTTTTTTTATATCAACTTCTTCATAATTAATAATAAATGTATCGGCCACCAAATGATTAATATTAAATACAAGAGAGAGTATTAAGAATTTATTAAATATATTTTTCATTTTTATCTACCAACTTCATTTTTAATTTTAAACACTTCAGTATCTGTTTGAAATATTATCTCATCTCTACTAACACTCATCAAAGTATACTTTCCATCTAACTTTGCTCCCTTTACAACAACCTGTTCTTTGTTTCCTTTTTTTACAACCACTGATGAGTCTTCGTCTCCTGCAATAAAACCAATAATTTTGTACTCAAATTCTGTTTCAACAGCTTTAGTTTTATTTTCAGCTTCTATACTTTTACTATCAGTTAAGTTTAAAGCCATTTGAGGAATTTTAAGTTCATTAAAAGTCTCTATGACTGGTTTTGATACAGCTGAATTAATAAGAATAAAAATCAATATAGCAGCGATTATAGCTAAGATACTAATAAGCAATAATTTAATTTTTTTTTCTAAATTTAACATAAAAAAATGAGCTACTAGTGTAGCTCATTTTTGACATGATTTTAAAAACTAAATTTAAATCCTAAAGAAATAGATGTGCCTAAGCTATATTGATCATAAACAACTTTAGATGCCATTGAGGCATAGTATTCTTCATCTAATAAATTTCTTAGCTCTATAGAGACCTTTAGATCAGACATGTTGTAATTTAATTCTCTTGAATAAACAAAGTCTACTAGAAGTGGAGGTTCCTCAATAACATCGGGAAGAACATCAATACCCCTTGCTCTAACTCGATCACTAACATAGTTAATAATCAGAGTTCCCTGCGAACCATTTTGTAAATCATCCCATCCAAGTTGTAAATTAGCGATTGTATCTGATTGGCCTTGAAGTCTTGTATCTCTTCCATTTAAAAACAATGAAGAAGCTTTAATAGCATTACCTTGGCTGTTTATAAATGTATCATCTTCATCGTAAACAACCTCTGATTTAGTAGATGTTAAGTTTGCTTTAAGAATAAATTCTTTTGAACTAGCCCATTCAGAATCAACAAATAGATTTTCAAACACTCTTTCATACTCTACTTCAAAACCAGTTAGTTCTGCTGCTGGTACATTCTGATAAGAGGTAACAATTAAATCACCTGACTCATTAACAACTTCTTCAATTGGTTTAGCTATATCTTTAAAGAAAACTCCAGCTGTTAAAAATTGATTTAGGCCCCAATAATATTCAAACCTTAGATCGAGATTGTCAATTTCAGAATTTTCTAAGTATAAAGATCCTGCAATAACTCTATCAGTATCTACATCAATAAAGAGTGTTGGAGACAGCTCTCTAAATGTTGGTTTGGCAATTGTTTTTGACAAGCCTAATCTTATTTGTAAATTTTCATCAAAGGATGGTAAATAAGTAAGTGTAAATGATGGCAAGTTATAATTTTCATCGATAATTTTTTCAATATCGGAATCAATTGGTTGAAAGACATCATATGTGTTTACAAATTGCTTGCCATCTTCTGATCTAATTCCAGCAGAAAGTCTATAATTTTCATTAAGATATGCATCCATGCTTATATAAAAAGCTGATGTTTCAAGAAGACCGGTATATCCTGCTGGAGATGAGGCTGCAGTATTTTCAATCACAAGAAGCCTTGATGGATCAAAGTTCTTATCTTCAAAAATATAATCAATTCTATTAGCTAGAAATTCAGTAGGAATTGGCCCGCCTTCTGCAAGAAATCTAAAACTTCGTACTTGAGCATCTCTAGTATTTTCAGTTGAATCAGCTCCAAGTTTTAAAATAACTTCATTATCTGCAAGTTGAATTGGTAAGGTTAAATCAAAACCAAAATTTTCATTTTCATCCTCAACATAACTAAACTGAGTTTGGTTTCTTCCTGTGTTAACATCATATCTCCAGAAACCTCTGTCATCTGTATCTTCATAAAAGACCACTCTTTCATAAGGTGAATTTCTTGAAGCATCACCTGAAGTATATCTAAAATCAATTTCAGCATAATTATCGAATACATAGGTTGCATTAAGTTGATGGTTGTTCAGCTCTCTTTCAAAAAATTCAATAAAGTCTTCTCTTACATTACCGGCATCACTTGAGTCATACCCTTGAAGGATACGCGATCTCTTTGATCCTTTATGTATATACATTCCAGTATATTTAAGACTATATGAATCTGCCTCTATACCAGCAACAGACATTGCATAGGTAGTAACATCATTTGATGTGCTCCTAAAGGTCTTGTTATTAGATACGATTACCGATGATGTTCCATCTCCTTGAGCTTGCAATGTTCCTGTTTGTCTTAAACCTTCTTGAGAGTCCCATGAGCTTCTTATCCCCGAGGTGAACA
>CBFHRY010000031.1:0-11412 GCA_965658385.1 Gammaproteobacteria bacterium | reverse complement strand
CTATCGCCATCGCCCTCTGCATAAGGCTCTTCTCCATAAACAAATATCACAACATCAGGCTTTCTTTTGAATGTTCCATCTTCAGAATATTCTACAGTGCCATTAATTGATTTAGCCTTTTGTTCTATAGCTTCATAAATGCTTAAAGTATTAGGAAAGTCACTATTTAGATTACCTCTTCCCTGCCAAGTTATAGTCCAGCCTCCCATTTGACTAGATATATTTTGTGATGCGCTTCCCACAACTAGAATGTGTTTATTAGATTTAATAGGTAAAGTTTGGTTATTGTTTTTAAGAAGAACAATGGATTCTCTTACTGCTTGTCTAGCAATTTTTTTGTGATTCTCGTTTCCAATATAATTATGTTCATAGTCGTGCGGAATTCTTCCGCTTAAAAGACCAAGCCTATATTTAACTGTTAAAACTCTCCTAACAGCTTCATCAAGTCTGCTGATAGTAATTTCATCATTTTGAACTGAGTTAAGAGTATTTGTATATAACTCTTTCCATTCATCGGGAACCATGAATATATCAACACCTGCATTTAAGGATTGTGGGCAGTCACTTTTTGTACATCCCGGGACTTGCCCATGACCATTCCAATCACCTACTACCAGGCCATTAAATCCAATTTGATCTCTTAGTACGTTTTCTAATAAATCCTTATTCCCATGCATCTTTTCGCCATTCCAGGAATTAAAACTTGCCATTACTGATTGAACGCAAGCATCTATTGCCTTGTAGTAAGGCAAACCATGAATATCTCTAAGCTTTTGCTCAGATATTATTGCATTACCCTGATCAACACCATTTTTTGTACCACCATCGCCTAGAAAATGTTTAGCTGTTGCCAATACATGGTTTTCATCAAGAAATTCAGAAGAGGTACCCTGTAATCCTAATATCATCGCCTCACCAAAAACAGATACTAGCTCTGGATCTTCAGAATACCCTTCATAGGTTCTTCCCCATAAATCGTTTTGTGGAACAGCAATGGTAGGAGCAAAGGTCCATATTATTCCTGTAGATAAAAGCTCTTTAGCTACAACATCACCAATTTTTCTAATTAGATCACCATTTCTTGTTGAGCCTAAACCAATATTGTGTGGGAAAATTGTAGCTCCAATTACATTATTGTGACCGTGAACAGCATCTGTTCCCCAGAGTATTGGAACGATTTTTCCATCCACTATCGGCGATGCTTCGTAGAAAGCTTTACTGACAGATTTCCAGTCTGAAACAGAGCTATATTTTTCTTTATTTGGGAATTTACCACCGCCATTTAAAATTGTGCCAAGTTGATAAGCCTTTGCTTCAAGAGGGGTAACAGCATCTAAATCAGGCATTATTATTTGGCCAACTTTCTGCTCTAGAGTCATTTTGCTAAGGATCTTTTCTACCTCTTGTATTTCATTGTTAAGTATTGAACATGACGATTCATGAGACCAGTCAACATTAGCTGAAAGGTTAAATGATAAAAATAGTGCTATAAATTTCTTCATTATCCAAATATTAGGTATGTTGTAACTAGGATTGATGTGACAATAATCCAATTAATATTAAAAGCTTTAGTTGTAGAGAAATTTATATCAGATAAGTTAATTGCTTTAATCTGATCCTTATATCCTTGCAAATAAGCAGTTATAAAACATGAAAAACCTGATATGAAGAAAACAATTCCCATTCTATGAATATAAGCTAATTCTGGCATAACAAATTTTATAGCTAGAGATAGAACTACTGAGGCAATAGCTGCAATTAGCACGGAAAGCGTGGTTGCTTTCTTCCAAAACAATGCAACCAAAAATATAACCAAAATCCCTGGAGTAAATAGGCCTGTAAACTCTTGAATATACTGAAAAACCCTTTCAAAGCTTCCTAAAAGAGGTTTGGCAACTATTGCTGCAATTAAAATTGAAGCAACTGCTGTAAATCTTCCTACCTTAAGTAAGCTTGCTTGTGATGGTTCTTGTTGCGAAAAATTCTTAAATATATCCATTGTGAAAATAGTACTAACACTATTAGTCATGGATGCAAGTGAAGAAACAATTGCTGCAATTAATGCTGCAAAAGTTAATCCAAGCAGTCCATTTGGAAGAAGTGTCATCATGCTTGGATATGCCTGATCAGACTTTTCTAATAATGGAAATAATATAGCAGCACAAATACCTGGCAGCACAATCACAAAAGGCATTAATAGTTTTATATATGCAGCAAACATAACGCCCTTTTGAGCTTCTTTAAGTGATTTTGCTCCAAGCGCTCTTTGGGTAATGTACTGATTAAAACCCCAATAAGCAAAATGCCCTATCCAGACTCCCGCTCCAATAAGTATCCATATTCCAGGTAGACTTGAATATGATGGATTATCTATAGAAAGTATCATGTCAAACTTTTCTGGCATTTCTTGATAAACAATCTGTAGCCCGCTTATAACACCTGTTGAATTAGAGATAATATTTAATGCTATGTATGAAACTGTTAGGCCGCCAAAAATAAGTAATACAACCTGAATAATGTCAGTCATTGCAACCGCTTTTAATCCTCCTGAAAGTGAATATGCGAGTGAAAATAAAGCTAAGAAAATTAAGCCATTCTCAACGCTAATATCAGTTAAAGCATTAATAGATAATGAACCCAACCATAAAACACTTGTAAGGTTTATAAAGATATAAACAACAATCCAAAATATTGATAATACCAAGCTAACTCTTTTATCAAACCTTTGCTCTAAGAATTGCGGCATTGTGTAAATTTGTTTTTCTAAGAATAAAGGTAAGAAAAATTTTGCCATGACAATTAATGCAATTGCTGCTGTGAGCTCCCAAACTGCAATAGCCATGCCGACAACAAAACCTTCTCCTGACATCCCGATTATTTGTTCTGCAGAAATGTTTGCAGCTATTAAAGATGCTCCAATTGCCCACCAAGGAAGTGAACGACCAGCAAGGAAATAATCTTCAACACTTCTTTCAGTTCCCTCGGGCTTTCTTGAAAAATAAAGCGCCAAGCAAATAAGACCTACTGCATATAGGCCTATTATCAACCAATCCAAACTATTAAAATACAAACCCCTCTCCCCAAAAAAATATTTATAAAAGATTATCTTTTATATTGATGATATTTGATGAAATACCGTTCCAATCCTTATTAATAAGCATCTCATTTGAAATGAGATCGCTAGACCCAACACAGACTACATTATTTAATGCTAGATATGAGTCAAAATTTGATGAATTCACTCCTCCTGTAGGAACAAATGATATATCTGGAAATACAGCCTGCATTGCTTTTAGTTTTTTTGCTCCCCCTGATAACTCAGCAGGAAAAAACTTAAGCAATTTATAGCCGAGTTCAGATGCTAGCATAATTTCAGATGCAGATTGCACTCCTGGTATAAGTTGAAAATTACAATCTTTAGCATATTCACAAAGTGTTTTTGATAACCCCGGAGTAATTCCAAAATGAACGCCAGATGAGGCTGCAAGATCTATATCCTCTGAAGACCTAATTGTTCCAAGACCAATTGTTAAATCTGGATAGTTTTTAAATAAATGTATTATCTCTCTTACCCTGTTATCTCTCAGTGTTATTTCTAAAACAGAGCAATTAGCTTTTAGAAGGGCCTGACTAATTCCATCAACCTCTTCTTTAGAAGTAATAGTTGCCAAAGGCAAGACCCTATTTTCTTTTAATTGTTGATTAATATTCATTAAAAATAGAAGCTCCTTTTTTAACATCATCTACGCTATTTCTAAATACATTAAAAAGTTCTCTTCCAACTCCCTCAGTGGGGCCTTGAATGAATGATGGCTTTCTTTTTTCTAATTCATTTTTGTCAGTTAAATTATTAAAAGTATTGTCACTTAAATTAATATTAATTATGTCACCATTTTGAATTATGCTTATCGGGCCTAATTCTTTTGCTTCTGGACTCACATGAATAACGGCTGGCACTTTGCCAGAAGCACCAGACATTCTTCCGTCAGTAAGAATAGCGACTTCAAAACCGCGAGATTGAAGAACTCCTAATGGAGCTGTAAGTTTGTGTAATTCAGGCATACCATTTGCAGAAGGTCCTTGTCCTTTAACAACAATAATACAATCTTTATTAAGGTCACCTTTTGCAAATGCCTCCTCTACTTCTTCCTGATTGTTAAATACCAAAGCGGGAGCATCAATCTGCATATCTTGTTTTTTTAACGCAGATGTTTTTATGATTCCTTGTCCAATATTTCCATTCATTAGTTTTAGGCCACCTGAGGCATGAAAAGGATTTTGATAGTCTCTAATTATGGACTGATCTTTAATCTTTGCTGGCTGTTCCCATACCAAATTTCCATTCTTGATTTCAGCAATATTTCGATATAAATTTAAATCGTTGCCAAGAATAGTAGATACTTTATTAAATAAAAATCCACCATCAAGAAGTGACCCTATAAGCGCAGCAACACCCCCAGCATCATGAAATTCGTTAACATCGGCTCTTCCGCTGGGATATACGCTTGTTAATGTAGGCACTACTTTTGATAGTTCATTCATATCATCCAAGGTTATCTCATATCCACCAGCTGCAGCCATAGCTATTAAATGAATAGTTAGGTTTGTTGAGCCTCCGCTAGACAAAAGCGCTACCATTGCATTAACCCAACTTTTTGAATCCAGCATTTCACCAAGTTTTAAATTTTTATTAGAGAGTTCTAATACACATTCAAGTGTTTTTTCTGTAAGTTTCTTTCTTAATGGTGAATCTGGTGGTGTAAATGACGCGCTTGGAAGTTGAACTCCCATGATTTCCATTATTAACTGATTAGTATTAGCTGTTCCATAAAATGTACAAGTTCCTGAAGAATGATAGGCAGCTTGCTCTGAAGCTATTAGATCGCTCCTATCAATCTCTCCAGCTGAGAATTTTTTTCTTGTTTCAGCCTTTTCATCATTAGATATGCCAGTATGCATTGGGCCAGCAGGAATGAACCCGATTGGCATGTGTCCAAATGTTAATGCTCCTATCATTAATCCAGGAACAATTTTGTCACAAACCCCTAAACATAAACCTGCATCAAAGACGTTATGAGAAAAACCTACAGCAGAAGATAAAGCAATAACATCTCTGCTAAACAGTGATAATTCCATTCCAGGCTCACCTTGTGTAACTCCGTCACACATAGCTGGAACACCTCCAGCCACTCTTGCAATAGCATTATTTTCTTTTGCAGCTTCTTTTAAAATATCAGGATAATCCTTTAGAGGCTCATGTGCTGAAAGCATATCGTTATAAGCTGTAATAATTCCAACAACTTTTGAGCCATTAGCAGCATCATGTTGTTGAGCTTTATCGCATGATGCAAAAGCATGAGCTATATTGCTGCATCCCATATTGCCTCTAGCTGAATCAGCTTGATCTGATGAGTATCTTATTTTTTTAAGATACCTCTCTCTGGCTTCTTTACTACGTTGCCTAACTGCTTCCTCAATTTCAATTATTTTAGGATGTAATGACATTTAGCTTTTCTTAGCGCCTCCATTCTTCCATGATCTAAAGTCTCTTTTTAGAAGCAGGTCTGAATCAACCGGTCCCCAAGAACCTGAATTATATTCCTCAATTGGCATATCTACTTTTTTCCAAAGATCAATTATGTTGTCTATCCATTTCCAAGAAGCATCAACTTCATCTTTTCTTACAAACAAAGCTGGATTACCCTTAATTACATCAAGGAGCAATCTCTCATAACAGTCTTGATGACCAAGCTCATAATAATCATCTAAGTTCATATCAAGAGGAAGTTCTTCAAGATTAAATCCTGACACACCTGGTTCTTTTGTATTAAGCTTTAAATCAATTCCTTCGTCAGGATGAATTCTTAAAACCAGTTGATTTGTTTTTGCCTCGTTGTCTTTAGAAAAGATATTATGAGGAATTCTTTTATACCTAACTGTTATCTCTGATGTTTTAGATTCCATTCTCTTGCCAGTTCTTAGGTAAAAGGGTACTCCAGACCATCTCCAGTTGTTTATAAGAACCTTTAAAGCGACGAAAGTTTCCGTTTTATTCTCTGAATCAACTCCATCTTCATCAATATAAGAGCAAGCAGCCTTACCTTTTGAGAGGCCCTCTGTGTATCTAGCTCGAACTGAATCAGATTTTATTGAGTTCTCATCAAAGAAAGCTAAGGATTTTAAAACTTTTAATTTTTCATCTCTTACAGACTCACTGCTTATTGAAACTGGTGGTTCCATAGCAATCAAGCATAAAATTTGTAAGAGATGATTTTGTATCATGTCTCTGAGAGCACCAGTCTTATCGTAATAACCACCTCTACCCTCAACTCCCAAATCTTCGGCTACACTAATCTGAATATGGTCTATTGCAGAGCTAGACCAACTTTGTTCAAATATAGTGTTTGCAAATCTTAAGGCTAATAAATTCTGAACTGCCTCTTTACCCAAGTAATGATCTATTCTATAAATTTGATTTTCTTTAAATCCTAAAGATAAATATTTATTTATATTATTCGCAGATTCTCTATCGGTGCCGATTGGCTTTTCTACAACAATCCTAGAGTTTGGAGTAATAAAGTTATTATCATTTAATTTTTGCGATATATCTTTATACAAACTTGGAGGAATTGCTAAGTAAAAGACCGTGACTCTATCTTTATCAGTTTGTTTAAAGTTTTCCCAATCTTCTTCAGAAGTTATATCTAGCTTGAAGTATGTTATTCGTTTCTTGAATTTATCCCATGAATCATAATGATTGGCAAAACCAGGAAAATGCGTATCTAAAGATGCTTTTACGACATTCAGATAGTCCTCCTGAGATAAATCTTTAGTTCCAACTCCAATAATATTACTGTCATCATCTAAAGATGAGGCAGTTTCTTGTCTAAAAAGAGCTGGTATTAGTTTCCTGGTAGAGAGATCACCAGTACCGCCAAATAAAACCAAATCAAAAGTATTTATCATTTTATTAATCCCCAAATGATGATTGTAAAAAATCTATATCTTCAAGCTTTGAGCTTAAGGCTGTGATAAATTTAGCAGCATATGCACCATTAATTACCCTATGGTCATATGAAAGAGATATAGGCAATGTATCTCTCTGAATAATATCCCCATCGACAATTTTCAATGATTTAAATGTCTTAGATAGACCGATAATACCCACCTCAGGTGGGTTAATTATTGGAGTAAAGAACTTCCCTCCAATACCACTTAATGAAGATATTGTAAAAGTAGCACCCTTTAAATCTACAACTTTCAGTTTTCTATCTTTTGCTAAACTAGCTAATTCAAATATTTCATTTGAAATTTCTTTAATAGATTTTTTATCTGAATTTTTTATATTTGGAACTATAAGTCCATCAGGAGTATCAACTGCTATACCTATATTGATATATTCTTTGTAGATAATCTTTTGAAGATCTGCTGATAAAGAGGTGTTAAATTCTGGAAAATCAATCAATACATTTGCAATCACTTTTGCAATGTAAGCAAGTGGTGATATTTTTAATTTATGTTTTTTATTTAATGAACTTCTTAATTTGAGTAGTTCTGTAATATCAGCTTCGTCATGCTGTGTTACATGAGGAATGTTTATCCAAGAAGTATGAAGATTTTTTAAAGCCGTTTTTTGAAACTTTGATAATGGTTTTTCTTCTATGTCACCCCATTTTTTATAATCGATATCCGGTTGATTGAATATAAATTCACCATTATTTGGTTGAGGATTATTTAAAGCATTTGCAACAAAAGCATGAAGATCTTCTTTAATAATTCTATTTTTTGGTCCAGAACCTATAACTTTATTTAGATCAATACCAAACTCTCTAGCTAATTTTCTAGTTGCTGGGCCAGCATGTGTTTTTGTGTTAGATTTAGGAACTGTATTATTTTGAGGATATGGTTGGGATTTTTTTGCATTACTGTTGGCAGTTTTAGTTTCTTTATTTGCTGCATCTATTTTAGTTTCATTTTCTTTTTCTATTTTAGAAGAATGGGAAATTGAAATGGCTTCTATTTCGAGAAATGGCATGCCTGTTTCTGCCTTATCTCCAACATTAAGAAGGATTGATTTAACAACACCATCTTTTGAAGCTGGTATCTCCATTGCTGCCTTATCTGTTTCTAAAACCAGGATTGAATCATCAGCTGATACTTTTTGACCTGGCTCAACTGAGATTTCAATGACCTCAACCTCTTCAACTTCACCAAGGTCAGGTAATTTTATTGTTTCAATTAATGACATTAAACTTCCCAAGGATTAGGTTTGGTCTTATCTACACCCATATCTTTATATATTTTTTCTAGGGTGGATTTAGAGATTTTTTTATCTTTAAATAAAGTGTAAGCAGTAGTTCGTACTATACTATTCGCATCAATTTCAAAAAACTCTCTAAGTTTTTTTCTAGAATCACTTCTTCCATAGCCATCAGTTCCCAGAACAACATATTTTGATGATACATATGGTCTTATTTGCTCAGCATAGGCCCTCATATAATCAGTTGTGGCTATAACAGGAATATCATCATCATTAAAGCACTCTGCAACATAAGATAATTTATTTGGTTTTGTTGGATTAAGTTGGTTCTCTCTTTCAACCTCCATTCCATCTTTTCTTAATAAATTAAAACTTGTAGCACTCCAAACTTCAGCATTAATATCGTACTCTTCCAATATTGAGGCTGCTTTGATTGATTCCCTGAGAATAGATCCTGATCCAACTAATCTTACTTGAGCATTTTTAACAGATTGAAACTTATATAACCCCTTAACAATGCCTTCTTTACAGTCTTTTGGCATTTGTGGCTGTTCATAATTTTCATTCATAGTTGTGATGTAATAAAAATAATTTTTATTTTCAACATACATTTTTTGAATACCATCTTCGATAATTGCAGCTATCTCATAACTAAAGGTTGGATCATATGACAAACAGTTAGGTATAGTTGATGAGAATATATGACTATGCCCATCTTGGTGCTGAAGCCCTTCTCCATTTAAGGTTGTTCTTCCTGATGTTGCTCCTATTAAAAAACCTTTTGCCTGCGAGTCACCAGCTGCCCATGCAAGATCATGAATTCTTTGAAAACCGAACATTGAATAAAATAAGTAAAAGGGAATCATAGGAAAGTCATAATTTGAATAGGATGTTGCTAATGCTGTCCAAGCAGAAAATGCACCTGCTTCAGTGATACCCTCTTCTAACATGACTCCATCTTTGGATTCTTTGTACCACATGACTTTGTCTGCATCTTCTGGTTCATAATTTTGTCCAGCTGAAGAATAGATTCCGACCTGCCTAAATAATGCTTCCATGCCAAATGTTCTAGCCTCATCAGGCACAATAGGAACAATTCTTTCTCCAACCTCTTTATCTTTTAAAAGACCAGTAATTACATTAACAGCAGCCATTGTTGTAGAGATTTTTCTTTCGCCTGAGCCCTCGTCAAATTTAGCAAATATTTTTTCATCTGGACTTGGTAAAGTTTTGGAAATAGCCCTTCTTTTTGGAATAGATCCTCCCAGAGCTTCTCTCGTTTTCTTAAGGTATTGAATCTCTGGTGAGTCTTCGGGAGGTCTGACATATGGTAAACCTTCAATCTCAGCATCAGAAACAGGTATATTAAATTTATCTCTAAAAGATTTAATATTGTCTAATGAAAGTTTTTTAACTTGATGAGTAGTGTTGTCTGCTTCTCTTGAACCAACCCCATAACCTTTGGTTGTAAGAGCAAGAATAACAGTTGGGGCACCCTTAGAGTTTACAGCCTTATGGTAAGCTGCATAAACTTTATATGGATCATGACCACCTCTGTTAAGCCTATAAATGTCTTCATCAGTTAAATCATCAACCATTTCTAATACATCTGGATCTTTTGCAAAGAAAGTTTCTCGAGTATAGGCTCCACCTTTTGCCTTAAAGTTTTGTAATTCACCATCTACTACTGCGTCCATAATTTCTTGCAATTTACCTTCTTTGTCTTTTGCAATAATTGGATCCCACATTCTGCCCCAGACTACTTTTATAACATTCCAGCCAGATCCTCTAAACGCACCCTCAAGCTCTTGAATGATTTTTCCATTACCTCTGACAGGTCCATCTAACCTTTGTAAATTACAATTCACGACAAAGATTAAATTCTCTAATTGTTCTCTTCCAGCTAAAGCTATCGCACCTTTGGATTCAGGCTCATCCATTTCTCCATCGCCACAGAAAACCCAAACTTTTCTGTCATCTCTTTTTACTAAATCTCTTGCAGAGAGATATCTCATAACATGAGCTTGATATATACCCATTATTGGCCCTAGACCCATGGATACGGTTGGAAATTGCCAGTAATTTGGCATTAACCACGGGTGCGGGTATGAAGATAAACCAGGCTTATCAACCTCTCTTCTAAAATTATCTAAATCTTCCTCAGTAAGTAAGCCCTCTAGAAAACTTCTAGCATATATTCCAGGAGATGAATGCCCTTGATAATAGATCAAATCTTCTAAACCATCTCTTTCTGAGCCCCTGAAGAAATAATTAAAACCCACATCATATAAAGTTGCTGCAGAAGAAAATGTAGATATATGGCCGCCAAGATCATCATCATTTTTATTAGCTCTTAAAACCATAACCAAAGCATTCCATCTAATCAAAGATCTAATCCTTCTCTCCATAAATAGATCACCTGGCATTGCGGCTTGCTCTTTGACTGGAATCGAATTTCTGAAGGGAGTTGTTAGATTGTATGAAGGTATTGCCCCTTCTTGATTAAGCTTGTTAGCTAATTTAGATAAAATATAAGATGCTCTCTCAACACCCTCTTCTTCTATTACACTATTTATAGCTTCGAGCCATTCCTGGGTTTCGATAGGATCGATATCGTTTTCGCTCAATGTTAACTCCTATATGTATGAGACCATTTTAACCCAAAGCATGTTAATAATATACAAAATTTGTATTAATTATCTAAATATGTAAATATATTACAATAAATTAGGGGTAAATTTTGATTTTAGATAATTTAGTAAACGGAGAAACTCAACTCAGTAAATCTGAGAGGAAAATTGCATCTATTGTTCTTTCAAATCCTTCAAGAGTTATAAATCAATCAATATCCGCTCTTTCTGAGGAAGCTAATGTAAGCCTTCCAACGGTTAATAGATTTTGTAAAAAACTAGGTTTTGACGGCTATCCATCGTTCAAAATCCAAATTGCTCAAGAATTATCAACCACTAACAGAATGCTTATAGATAGATTTAATGTTGATAAAGATACTCCTGATTTAGTAAAGAGAGTTATGAGTGATATTCAATCAACTGTAGTTAGCGTAGGTCAAAACCTAAACCCAGATTCAATTGACAAAGCTACTGCGATGCTAGCATCTGCAAAAAGTATAACTTTTTTTGGATTAGGTGGAT
>CBFHRY010000030.1:0-11658 GCA_965658385.1 Gammaproteobacteria bacterium | reverse complement strand
TATTTACCCTATTCAAGGATATTGGAACTGGGGTGAAGGTTTTCTTAATCAGATGGGCTATTCAGATTACGCTGGTTCCGGAACTGTACATCTTTGTGGAGCAGCTGCAGCCTTGGCTGTTGCTATTGTTCTTGGACCTAGAAAAGGAAAATATGCCGATGATGGAACTTCATTACCTATGCCAGGTTCAAACATACCAATGGCAGCACTTGGTGTTTGGATTCTTTGGTTGGGCTGGTTTGGTTTTAATGGTGGTTCTGAGCTAGCAGTTGCTAGTGAAGGCAGTGCCATTGCAGTAAGCCAAGTATTTCTTAATACAAATATGGCAGCATCTGGTGGTGTAGTTGCGGCAATTTTACTAAGTCTTATTCTTACAGGAAAGATGGATGTAACAATGGCAATGAATGGTGCTATTGCTGGTCTTGTAGCAATTACAGCTAATCCACTAGATCCATCTGCAGGAACAGCAGTCCTTATTGGGGCAGCTGGTGGAGCATTAGTCTATTTCTCAATCTTATTCTTTGATAAAACTTTGAAAATAGATGATCCAGTTGGAGCAATATCAGCGCATGGTATTGTTGGTATATTGGGTGTAATGGTTGTTCCATTCTCTAATGATGCAAGTGTTTTAGTTCAGTTCATTGGCGTGTTATCAATTGCTGGCTTTACATTTGTTGCTAGTTTAATCACTATTCTTGTGATTAATAAATTCCTACCAATCAGAGCTTCAGATGAAGAGCAATATGTTGGATTGGACGTTTCTGAGATAGGTGTGGAAGCTTATCCAGAATTTAAATAATTTTTTATAAGGCTTACGTTTCCCCCCTATATGTAACTAAGCCTTTCCTCAGAAAAGAGCTATCTCCCTGATAGCTCTTTTCACTTTCTGCACTACTTCTGATCAAATTAATGTAAATATTACGGCATAAAAATTGCATGTAATTAGACATTACATATAGGAGTAATAATGTTTAATCGAAATATAGTTTTTTTACTATTGGCATTCTTTGTGCCAAACACTTTTGCTGGAGCCGATACAGGTGATACAGCATGGATTTTAACTTCAACTGCATTGGTGTTATTTATGACACTTCCTGGCTTAGCTTTATTTTATGGTGGCCTTGTAAGAACAAAAAATGTTTTATCAGTTTTAATGCAGTGCTTTGCAATTGCATGCTTAATATCTGTATGTTGGGTTGTTTACGGTTACAGCCTAGCATTTAAGGGTGACGGTATTTTTATTGGAGATCTTAGTTCATTATTTTTAAATAACATAGGTCGAGATTCGCTTTCAGGAACTCTGCCTGAAACAGTTTTTATTACATTCCAAATGACATTTGCAATCATAACTCCTGCACTTGTAGTTGGTGCTTTTGCTGAAAGAATGAAATTTGGAGCTATGTGCTTATTTTCAATAGCTTGGTTTACTTTAGTTTACCTCCCTGCTTGCCATATGGTCTGGGGTGGTGGATATTTGGCTAACAAAGGAGTTATTGACTTTGCTGGAGGCCTGGTTGTTCACGCCACTTGCGGTATTGGAGCATTAGTTATAGCAATATATCTAGGAAAAAGAGATGGTTTTCTTGAAAAGCCTATGCCGCCACATAACAGAACCATGGTTATGATTGGTGCATCAATGCTTTGGGTAGGATGGTTTGGATTCAATGCCGGAAGTGCTGTAGCAGCTGATGGTAATGCCGGAATGGCTATGCTAGTTACTCATATTAGTGCAGCTCTTGGCGCGCTAACATGGATGGCAATTGAATGGTTTAAATCAGGCAAAGCAACAATCGTAGGTATTGCTACAGGTATGGTTGCTGGACTAGCAACTATTACACCTGCCTCAGGAACTGTTGGACCTGCAGGAGCAATGTTAATTGGTGTTTTAGCTGGATCTATTTGTTTCTATGCTACTCAGCTTGTGAAGTCATACTTTAGAGTAGATGACTCGCTAGATGTTTTCCCAGTTCACGGTGTTGGCGGAATATTAGGAATAATAATGTTAAGCCTTGTTGGAACTCCTGGAGGCTTTTTGGGTAATGGCTCAACAGGATTTGACAATACCCCTTTCGATCAACTTTTAATCCAATTAGAAGGAATATTTGTTATTTGTGCATGGACTGGAATAGCAACATACGTAATCTTAAAAACCTTAAATATCTTTATTGATATAAGAGTTACAAAAGAGGAAGAAGAGGAAGGGCTAGACGTAAGCCTTCACAACGAACAAGGATATAATTTATAAAGAATTAGAATACTGTTTTAAATAAGTGTCGTGCATTTCATCTGGGATGTGCGACATCTGTTTATTGAGATATTCAACAGCCTTCTGGTGTTTTTGAGAAATATAATTTCTATTAGTTAGCAAGTTTATTGCAGCATGGTTGGTTAGATGGTTTTTATAAAGCTCATTTATTTTTTTTGTAATAATATCAGCACACTCTTCATAGCTCTCAGAATCAAATCTAATTTCTTTGCCTATGTTAAGACATACATTACCTTTATTTTTACTGATACCATCTGCAATACTTTTTAAATCCTCGCCATCTGCTTTCTTATATGCAGTATTGTTAGTTGATGCAAAAACTTCCCTAGCCTTTATAAGATCATTGGGATCATATTCATAAGATATAGCAACTGGTATGACTTTTAATTTATTTAAACAGTTACCAATATTCATGTCTTTTCGTGAAAATAAATGAATCATCTTTAAGACAGATGGATCTGTTATATCTATACCGTCTTTTGCTCTACCTTGTTTTTGTGCAATCCATACAGATTCAGAGCATTCAGTCACTTGATTAAAAATAAATTCCGAAACAAGATTTAAACTTTTATAAATTTCTCTCTTTGACTTTCCGCCCCTATCAATAATAAAACTTTTATTTAGCCTCATTAGATCCGAGGCCCACCTCTCTTCCATTAAATTATTGCCAACTGCATTATTAGTAGTTTTAAAGTTATTTCTATGTAGTGAATAATTTAATAAAGCCGAATCAAGAGTTATATCTCTATGATTAGATACAAAAATATATGCATCATTTTTATTAAGGTTTTCTATTCCAAAAACCTTAAATTCATCAATTGATTCCTTAATTACATTTTCTACTAGGGTCTCGAAAATCTTTTGATAATCTGCAATATTATTAATTTTCTTTATCTTTGTATTTAATAATTTTTCTAACCAGAATCTTTTAAAAGGTATAAATGGGAACTTGGAGAAAGTGGGTGATGAATTAAAAAATATATCTTGTAATTCTTGATTCTTAACAAGCTCTTTGAGTACTGGTCGTACTTCAGAATCATTGTATGGCCTTATAGAATCAAATTTATTCATACTAAGATAAATTTACTAAAAATGTATTTTACATTAAATATGTTTACAATATTGCTCAATGAAATCATATCTTAATTATTCTGGATTAGAGGTATTAGCTCATAGAGGTGGATCTATAGAGTCATTAGAGAATACGATTGAATCTTTCGAATACTCAATATCCCTTGGTTGTAACTATATAGAAACAGATGTTCAGCTATCTTCAGATGGCAAGCCATATATCTTTCATGATGAAGATTTGAATCGATTGGCGGGTATCAATAAAATCTTTAATGACCTTAACAGCTCAGAGATAGATGAAATAAAACTGTTCAATAATCATAAAATTCCTTTGCTTGAAGAGGTTTTAATTAAATTTCCAGAGACGTATTTTCAAATCGATGTAAAAACAGATGAGGTTGCTTTACCTGCTCTAAAAGTTATTTATGATCTTGGAGCACAGGATAGAGTTTGTATTGCAAGCTTTAGCAGTGAGCGGCTCGAAACAGTAAGAAATAAATATCCTGATATTTGTATCTCAATGGGCCCAATAGAGATTTTAAAATTATTACTTAGCAGTTTTGGTCTGTACAAAGGAAAGGTTCCTGGTGACTGTCTGCAAATACCTATTTATCAATATGGCATAAAGTTGGTTACCAAAAGATTTGTAAATTTTGTACAGTCAAAAGGTCTTAAAATTATTGTTTGGACTATTAACAAGCCAGAAGAAATGAAAAAGCTTATAGAATTAGAAGTTGATGGAATAATTACTGATAAGCCAAAAGCTTTATTTAATATTCTTAAGCAGAATCCTTCAGAATAAACTTTACTAATACTCGCTTAGCAATTATATAAATTGGAATAATTATCGATGTAGTTATTAGGATCTCAAGCCTCCAATCTAAATCCATTAAGCTTCTAATAAAAGGAGCAATTACAAATGCTGTAATAGCACCAAGAATACTATAAAAAATAATTGATTCTTTGCTCAAAAGTTTCATTTATCTAGCCTTAATTAAAAGCAATCCACCAAAAATGAATAGCATTATGATTGGAAGAAGTGCCATTGTTATGTCTTGAAAATATAATAAGAAAAACCCAACCAAAAGCGGGCCTACAAAGGCCCCAGCTTTGCCAAAAGTATTGAAAAGACCAAAAAATTCTCCTGCTTTATCTTGAGGAATTATTTTAGCAAAGTAACCTCTAGAGCTTGCTTGAATTCCGCCTTGTACAGATCCAACTGATGCAGCCATTAGATAGAATTCAATAGCTGATGAGAGTTGAGTAGTGAATAATATAATAGCTATATAAAGTATTATTGAAAAAGAAATTACAAAAAAGTCTCCACTCCTCTCTCCAATATGAGACCACATGATAGTTGCAGGAAATGCCACAAACTGAACAATTATTAAACCAATAATTATTGAACTATTATCAAGCCCAAGATTTTTTGCAAAAGTGGATGCAAGATACATTACAGTATGAACACCATCGATATATAAAAAGAATGCAAGAAGAAATATAAAAGCTTTTTTGTACTTAGAAATTTCTTTAAAGGTATTTATTAATCTATTGAAAGATTGAAGTATTTTTTGATATTTTGAAATTTCCTGATTATTAATCGGGCTATCTTTATAGGTTATTAACAAAGGTATTGTAAATACTAGCCACCAAACAGATACAGATAGGAAGGACCATCGAATTGCATCGCTTTGAGATTCTAATCCAAATGTACTTGGATAGAGAGTCATTAAAGCATTTATTAGAAATAGAATTCCTCCACCCAAATACCCCCAGGCATATCCATATCCTGAAATTTTAGAAAATAGATCTGGTGATGCTATTAATATCAATATTTTGTCATATAGAACAAGGGATGCAGAGAAAAAATAATTTGCCAATGCATAAAAAACTAGCGCATACATCCATGAGCCAGATTGAATAAAAAATAACATTGCTACACAGATCACTCCTAATAACATAAATGATCTAAATAATGATTTGGTGCTATTTGAGATATCTGAATATGAACCAATTAAAGGTGCAGTAAAAAGCAAAACAATATTTGATGCTGCAAGCGCGAAAGATTGATATGAGGTAGCATCAATTCTCTCTACATTAGCAGCCCAAAAATCTAAATAAAAGATAGGAAAGAATGCTGCTAGTACAGTTGTTACAAAAGCAGACATTCCAAAATCATATGCAATCCATGCTTTAATTTGTCGAGAAAATTTAGTTTTGGATTTAGATATCACTTTTCATATATGTGTTATTAGATATGCTCATTCTATATCAAAAATATATCTTGTAATAAATTAAAAGATTTAATATATTTTAATTAATTAATTAGGGGGTTAATTATGCAGGATAGTGAAACAATCAAATACGGAGCATTATTTATTTTCGGTATCGGGTTTGTAGTATTTGTGCTTGGTGTAGCAGCAGCTGTTTTCTTTAATTAGCCGGGGGGCCAATTCATCGGTCTGCCTGCTAGCAAGTGGACATGGAGATGAAAAACGCTTTGACCTGCCTTGGCTCCGTTATTAATAACTAATCTAAATGCCTCCTCTAGTTTAAGATCTTTGGCTACTTTTTTTGCAACTAATAGCAAGTGACCGAGAATTTGATCATCATTATCAGAGGCATCGGTGATCATTTTTATAGGTTTTTTAGGAATAATTAAAAGATGAGTTGGGGCCTGAGGGGCTATATCTTTGATAACAATGCTTTGTTCGTCTTCAAATATAATTTCTGCAGGAATATCTCTATTTATAATTTTTTCAAATAATGTGAACTCCATAAGTATTAGATAAACCCTCTCAAGGCTCTATACCCAATGTAAAAAATAACTGCGGTCATAACTAATGCTAAAAATATTATTAACAAATCTCTTAGGGTTTGGAGAAGCCTACCCTCTTGTTTCATCTTTATAAGGCGTGAGAGTAAAAAAATTATTGCTATTGAGCTAACTACTAAAATAAAAATACTAACCATAATAACCTCCTAACTAAATATTGAACCAACACCTGTTACTAAAACTCCTAACGCTAAACCCCATAACAAGCATGCAATTAAATCTGATAGATAAAATTTTAACGCCTTTAGACCAGATACACCTAATAGAAATGGAACTATTGGTCTTACTGCGGGAATAAATCTTCCAATTACCACTGCGTATGGCCCACGCTTTTCAAGAAAATCTTGTGATCTAGATATAAGTTTATTCCTTTTTTGAAAAAACTTAGTTGATAAAAGATTTGGTCCTAGTGTTTTCCCAAAAAAGAAGCCGCTCATATCACCCAAATGGGCACCAATAATTGCCATCGGAACCATAAGATACAAAGACAATACATCAGCGTTATACAAAAATATACAAATTGAGAATAGTATTGCGCTTGACACGATAGCCCCAGAAATAATAAATGACTCTAAAAACGCAAAGAACAATACAACCAACCAGGCATATTCAGCATTTGTTGATAAGAATAATTCTAATTTACTTACATCCATACTTAAATTTTACGTTGTTTTAAAAATTAATTAAAACTATTATCTTATTAGTTTAATTATTCACTCAACATGATAGAAGAATACATTATTAATGTTCCACAAATTGAAATTGATAATCTCAATAAAAAATTAGAGCTCACAAGATGGGCTGATGAAATTGACGATAACGATAATTGGAGTGACGGCACTAATTTAAATTTTTTAAAAGAGCTGTGCAGGTATTGGCAGAATGATTTTGATTGGAGAGAACAAGAAAAAATCTTAAATGAGATAGGAAGCTTTAAGTTTCAATATGATGGGGGGCATATTCATTTTCTTCATAGTAGATCCAATAATCCTGATGCAAAAAATTTAATACTTACTCACGGCTGGCCAGGAAGTATTCAAGAATTTATTAAAGTTATTAAATATCTAAGAGATGAATCCAATGAAGACTTTAATATTGTTTGCCCTTCTCTACCTGGATTTGGATTTTCTTCAAAACCTAAAAGTAGAGGCACTGACTCGGAAGCAATTGCACGAATTCAAAACAGCTTAATGATGGAGCTTGGATATGAAAAATATATTGCTCAAGGAGGAGATTGGGGAGCAACTGTAAGCAAGTGGATGGCTGATCTGTATCCGGACAATTGTATTGGCTTGCATTTAAATTTAGTGATTGCCTTCCCTCCAGATAAAGAGCCAATGCAAGGTTTAACAGATCAAGAGATTAAATTATTAGATAACTTTGATAAATATAAAACTCAAGGCTATGGATATTATGAAATTCAAAAAACTAAACCGCAAACAATAGGTTATTTGCTTAATGACTCGCCAGCAGGACTGGCTGCATGGATTAGTGAAAAATTTTATGGATGGTTTGAGGACGGAAGCAAGGATATTGTCATTAGTATTGATGAATTACTCTCTATCATATCCTTATATTGGTTTACTGAATCTGGAGCCTCATCCGCTAGACTATACAAAGAGAATAATGGACTTGGTTTCTCTTTCAATAAAGTGAAGCAGCCTACTGCAGGTGCAATATTTAAAAATGATATTATGATTCCACCACGAATATGGGCAGAAAATATCTACAATATTGTTCAGTGGAATGTCTATGAAGGTGGGCATTTTGCAGCAATGGAAAAACCAATAGATCTTGCTGAAGATTTAATTAAATTTATTAATAAATTAAAGATCTAATGATTTTAAGATTTCTTCAAATGATACAAGTTTAAAGTTTTGTCTTTTAACTTTTGATTTACCGTCATTAGTTCCATCCTGAGCTACAAATAACCCACTGCTAAAATCTTTATTTAAGTTAAAGTTAATTGCAGATATCCCATCTGTGTCTGTAACACCATCAATGTCTTTTGAATGACCAATTTTGAAGCTGCCAATATACTCATGAGGTGATAACCTATTATACAAATTAAATGTGTCATCTCCCTGGGAAGATACAATAACATATCCTTCTTTTTTAGAAGTTTTGTATAGTGTCACTCCTTCCGGATCTCCATTAATTAGTCCTGATCTATTATCAATCACAGAGGGTGAATTAAAATCTAATTCATCATTAATAATGTATGCTCTAAGGATTCCTCTGTCCTGTTCTTCTGAAATAAATAGTGTCCTATTCTCATCATCATATACACACCCTTCAGATTGAATAGCGTTGGCATTTTTAAAAGTCGTAAGTAAGGTGAGTCCTAATGAATTATAACTCCACAACTCAACATCAGAGCTTCCATCAGCAGTAAGAAATGCTATTAAACCAAATGTACTATCATAACCCCCGCACACACCATAAACTTCAACATTTGATTTAGATCTTATGTAAGGCTTCTTTGGGAGTGCAAAATTATTATTTTTAAGTGCCAAGTTTATATTAGCATCAGAGAATACCCATACATCAAGTGTATTAAGGGTTCTGTTTGATGCAAAAATAAAGGAATAAGGTCCAAGCTCAAGTCCGTCATCATCTGTTACATTGATTGTTCTTGTATCAATATTGTTGATATCGCCAAGCTCAACATAATTAATCTTATCTCCATTAAGATTGTAGGTATATATACCACTCCTTTTATCAGTCCCAAAAATTAATGATTTTGATGGATTGGTTTGATTAAGCCATATTGCTGGATCATCAGCAGCATCACCCTCTGAAATAACCTGTGGCGTTTCATATATTGGCTTTACAACTTTTACTTTTTTATCAACATCGTTATATGAGAAGGCATTCAAAGAAATAAATATTGCAGCAATAAAGGAGTATAGTTTCATAATAGTGTTAGTTTTTCAAAGGGCTAAATAGCCCTTTGAAATGTTTATTAATAATTTTAAAGATTATATCTTATGCCTACGCTGTAAGTCGTCCCATATTCATCATATTGAGAAAGGCGGTCAGAAAATCCCCAGTAATAAAATTCTGGTTCATCAGTTATATTAGATATTTCAAATTTAATGCTTAAATTATCTGTATATTTATATTTAATATTAAAATCTAGCTGCGCATGATCATCTGTATACCTTATATTTGAAACTGATAGATCTTCTTGAACAGATGCTGAGTCACCCTCGTCAGCAAGATAGTCTAGATAGGGGCTCCTTGAAACATAGGATAGCCTTGCATCAATTTTATTCTTGTTATATCCAACAGAGAGATTTTTAGATGTTTCAGATAGCTTTCTAAATGGGAATGTGACATTTCCATTATCTGTTTCTAGAGTACTCTCACCATCAGTTAATGTAAGATTTGCAGATATAAAAAGCCCATCAAATGGTTCAGGCAGTAGTGTAAATTCATTGAAAAAATTAATCTCAAAGCCTGAGACATCTGAATCACCGGTATTAACAAAAGTTTCTAACTCACTAAAGTTTATATTATTAAAAACTCCTGAAGTTACTAATGGATAAATAGCATTTTCAATATCTTTTTTGAAGTAACCTATTGAGGCTGATCTAGTCTCACCATAATACTCTAAAGATAGATCATAATTATTAGATTCATAAGGATCTAGATCTGGGTTACCCATCGAACCTTTGAATAAATTATCATCTTCTCTTTCAAATTCAGAAACTGTATTTGATTCACTAAAACCTGGTCTTGCTAGAGATCTTGTAATTGCTGCTCTTACAATTAAATCATCTGAAACATAGTATTTAAGATTAAAACTTGGAGCAAAGAAACTATAATCTTTATCAGCATTTACCTTAGCAAAATTATCTGCTTCGTTATAACCTACTGTTGAGAAAGAAGTATCTTCATACCTAACTCCTGCTGTAACAATTGCATTTTCATATTCTAGTGTCCCCATTACATAAAGCGCAAAAATATCTTCCTCAGTTGTATAATCTTTTTTTAGCTGGCCTTTAATGTATGGACCAAAAGATCCTTGAAGTGGATACAATAAGCTAGCATCGGCCATTGGACCCATTGATTGGCCAGCAAACGGCCACTTGAAAGGAATCCTTGCACCGAAGTATGCTTGATCTTGTGGAACAGTTTCATCATCCCATTCAAAATATTCATTATCTCTTTCTTTTTCTCTTGAGCTATATTTAAAACCAAATTTAACTTCTGTTGGCCTATCAAGAACAGTGAACCCATCTTTTGTAAAGTCTATTTTAAAGGCAACTTCTGTATCTTGTATTAGATCATCTTCCTCTTCAAAAGCATCAATGCCAATACCTGTATCCCATAGAGACTGACCTGCTGGAGTGAATAATATGCCTACTTTTTGCGAATTATTATAGAAAAAAGTTCCGCATGGGTCACAGCTTAATTTCTCGCTTCTAAACTTAACATCTACATTATCTGTATCATCCTGTTCTGCAAAAGAATGACTAAATTGTGCCTCTGTAAACCAACCGGCAAGATCCGTTTCTAATCCCAGTATATATGTTTCGATTTTTCTAACTTCAATTCTTTTTCTTGTTTCAGCATCTCTTCTAATTTGAGATATGTTTGCAGATGATTCATTTATTTCACTAAATTTTAACTTCCCGTACTCATCCTTATATCTGAGCTCATCATCGGTGTATTCATTTATAAGGACATTTGCATAGAGAACGGTATCGTCTCCCACTACGGCATCAAAATCGTAGGTTAGACCAAACCTTTCTCTTGTTAAGTCGTAATATCTCATTTCCCAGTCATCGCCTAGTGTTTTATTGCCATCTTCAATTTCCCAACCTGGAAAACCTGTTTCATTGTTGTATGTAACAATTTGTTTACTGGCATAAGTAATTCCTAAAATATGACCCATTGTGTCATTTATCTTATTACCATAAGTTAATGAAAATTTAGGATTATCTGAATTTTTGGACTGTTCGTTATATGAAGTATCTAATTTAAACTTTAATAGTTTTTCTTTTAATGTTGATGCTCTTTTAGTGTTAAATTCTATTCTTCCACCAATAGCATCAGCATCCATGTCAGGGGTAAGCGACTTATAAACTTCAATTGAGTCTAGTAGTTCTGTTGGCAACCCGTCTAACATAACCTTTCTTCCGCCTTCTGGAGCAGGGATAAGAGCACCATTTACAGCTATAGAGTTTAAGTCGCCAGACATACCTCTTATACTTACATATCTACCCTCACCTTGATCGTTTTCAACAGAAATACCTGAAAGCCTTCTAATAGCTTCTGCAGCAGTAGTATCTGGGAAGTCACCTAAAGCATCTGAATCAACAACAGAAACAATAGAGTTAGATTTCCTTTGTTTCTCAATGGCTGATATTAAACTAGCAAGCGTCCCTACAACAACAACTTCTTCAACTTCCTCATCATTTGTAGATGTTTGCGCAAAAACCGGGGCTACAGCAAAAGAGATTAAAAAGATCAGATT
>CBFHRY010000029.1:3938-11731 GCA_965658385.1 Gammaproteobacteria bacterium | reverse complement strand
AAAAAAGGAAGTGAAATTATGAAAAGCAAAAAGGAAGATCCAATAAACTTCCAACTTAAACCGGCAAAAAATAAAATATAGATTCCTGCCATAGATACAACCAAGCTTGTTCCTAGATCTGGTTGCTCAGCAATTAATAAAAAACATATCGCTATTATCGCTATACTTTTGAATGTATTCTTTAAATCAATAGGTATTGGTTTTTCAAAAAGATATGATGCTAAATATAATGGGAGAGCAATTTTAACTAGTTCAGATGGCTGAAGGGTAAATATTCCGAGATCAAGCCATCTTTTTGCTCCATTTATTTCTTTTGCAAATAGGATTGTTATTACAACTAGTAGCAAAGAAATTATTAAGAAAATTAACGAAAGAATTTTATATATATCAGGGTCTGGCTGACTTAGAGCAAACATAAGACATAAACCAAAGCCAACAAATACTGCTTGCTTAATTACAACATTTAGATCGCCCTGAGATGCACTATAAAGAAAAAATAAACCCATAACTGACAACAATGTTATGGAAATAAATAGGTACTGATCAAAGTAAATAGTAAACCTTTTAAAAGCGAGATGCTTCATTTATCTATTAATGAATTAAGTACTTTTACCGCAACTGGTCCAGCAACTGATCCTCCGCTTTCTGCGTTCTCAATAACTACACTTACAGCATATTTTGGATTTGGCATTGGTCCAAACGCCACCATTATTGCATGATCTCTTTTATTAATATCTTGCCTTACCAACTCATAATCCTCTTTGCTGTCTAAACTTACCAATTCTACGGTGCCTGATTTTGCAGCAATCGTATATGGTTTTAGGTTTTTTAACCTCTTTGCAGTTCCCTTAGGGCTCTCTATTACTCCAATCATACTATTATGAAGTCTATTCCAATCTTCTTCAGAAATATTATTTGAAGGCAGCTCTAATAATTCTTTATTACTGTATATATCCCTGATTGAAAGCTTTTCAAGAGATCCTTTGTTGCTTAGAAAAGCACCGTAAAATGCAAGCTGAATTGGAGTGGCGCTTAGATAGCCTTGGCCAACCCCCATATTCACAGAGTCGCCCTTGAACCATCCAAAATTAAGATTATTCATTTTCCATTCTGGACTTGGCAATAAACCTTCATCTGGATTAAAACAATCTATACAAACATTTTCTCCAAATCCAAAATTAGCCAAATGCTCAATTAAATCATCTACCTCTGATTCATATGCTAAAGAAAAAAAGAAAGTGTTTGAGCTCTCAATTATTGCGCTTTCTAAATTAATTTCACCATGTCCACCATCTTTCCATCCCCTGTATACTCTTTGATCTTCCGGAAGAATAAAATATCCGGGATCTTGAATTTTATAATCCCAATCAATTATTTTATTTTCTAACCCATACAGCCCTATAGCTGGTTTGATTGTTGAGGCTGGAGAATATCTTCCTTGTGAAGCCCTATCAAAAAAAGGTTTATTTTTATCATCCACTAATTTCTTAAAATTTGAATTTGAAATTCCATTTGAGATTTCGTTAATTGAAAAAGATGGAGAGCTTAAGTAAGTTACTATTGATCCAGATTCGATTTCTACGACTACCACTGCGCCTCTTCTTCCTTTCATTGCTTCGTAAGCAATTTTTTGAGCATTTAGATCTAAAGACGTCACCAGATCCTTTCCTTTTACAGGATCAATTAGGTCAATTTGTTTAAGAAATTTACCTCTTGCATCAACTTCGTAAACCTTTTCTCCAAAAGTGCCTCTTAACTCATTATCATAAATGCTTTCTATGCCAGTTTTACCAACTAGATAGCCATTAGCATATTTGAAAGTGGTCTCACCAAGCCTTTTATCCTGCGAACTAAGCACATCTTCAAGCCTATCATTTTGAATTCCCCCAACATAACCAAGCACATGAGAGAATAGATATGGATATTGACTCTCTCGACTATATCTTTCATCTATGATGGCTTCAGGAAAAAGATAGTTTCTTACTTCAAACCTAGCTATTTCCTCATTACTAAGCCCCCTCTTAACTGTTAACTCTCTGTTATATGATGATTTAATTGGGTATTGTTCATATACATATTCTTTATCTCTATTTGAAATTGAGATTATTGAACCCAATCTATCTAAATAGGCTTGTATGTCTGTTATTTGTGAGGGTTGAATAATTAAGTCATAGCTTGGAACATTATTTATCAATATATTACCATTACGATCATAAATAATGCCTCTAGTTGGCTGAACTAAAACGGTCTTTGTTTTATTTTCTATTGAAGCAAGCTCATAGCTTGAAAAGCTATAAACTTGTAAAGAATATGTTCTATATACAAGTAAGGCAAACAGCAATCCAAAGAATAAATAAATAAGTATTAATCTGCTTTTGAATATTCTTTTCTCAATAAATCTATCTTCAATATCTATCATTTGTGATATGGAGAATTATTAAGAATTGAGAATGCTCTATATATTTGTTCCATTAAGATTATTTTGAATAATCTATGCGGAAAAGTCATTTTAGAGATTGAAATTACCTTATTAGAACAATTTAATATCTCATCTGACAGCCCAAATGAGCCGCCAATTATAAAATTGGCTTTTTTATTATTTTCAATGCATGACTTTATGATTTGACTGAAGCTTTCACTACTTACAGACTCCCCTTTAATATCAAATGAAATTATGAATTCGCTATCTTTAAGTTTGGATAAAATAGATTTTGATTCAAGCGATACCACTTCATCGACAGATCGTTTTGGATGTTGTTGACTTTTAATATCCTCAAAATTTAATGAAACATAATTTGGTAATTGTTTAGAGTAGTAATTAACTCCTTCACTTTCCCATTTAGATAGCTTGTTGGTTACACTGATGAAGTTAAGAAGCATCTAAGAGCTTGCTGGAAGTAATGTATTTTCACCCCATAGTCCCTCTAAATCATAAAATTCCCTTGTTTCTGATTTCATAAGATTGATCACAACTGATCCGCAATCTACAAGAATCCAGCCTGAATCAGCAGTACCTTCATTTCCAATAATTTCTAGATTGTTAGTTTTGACCTCTTCAATCAATTTTTCAGAAATAGATTTTGCATGCCTGTTTGAATTTGCTGTCGCTATAATTATCGTATCAGCGAAAGAGGATATGCCCTCAATATTTAGTGAAAGAATATCTTCTGCTTTGCTATCTTCCAATGATTTGAGACAAATTTCTTTAATTTTTTCTTGTGACAAAATTCGATATATTTAATTATTAGGTCCTTAAGATATACTAAATTATATTAAAGCAAAAAGATAAGTAAATATGGAAATTTATGGCCTAAGTTTTGTATATGAATGGCTAGAAAAGAATAGTTATATACTTTTATATCTGGGTGTTTTTTCCTTCTGTATTTTCTTTATGAGTATATTTGGAATTAAATACTTTGCAGCAAAAATACCTCAAGATTACTTCACAAAGAAACAAAGAGTCTCGAAACTAAAAGATAGTTCTGTCGTGTTGTGGTTATTTTATATGATTACAAAGAACTTAATTGGGTACATATTTATAATTCTTGGGATTCTGGCATTAGTTCTCCCCGGTCAGGGAATTCTGATGATTTTGATAGGATTGGTTATGAGCGACTACCCTGGCAAGCAAAATTTAGAGAAAAGAATCATTTCAATTAAAACTGTTAGAAGAGGCATAAACTGGTTGAGAAAAAAATCTGGAGTTGAAGAAATTGAGTTTAAATAAAATTCAATTATGTGCTTTTCATCTTTTCAATACACTTTGATAGGATTATAAATCTCTGCGATGCATCAAATGCATCAAGCAGGCTTTGCTTTTCCTCAGGAGTTAATGGTATTAGACCACCCAGATGATAAGCAATTGAATCAGCAGAATTAAAATTAACATCGATGGGCATCTCGCTTACTTTTGGATGCTTCATAATTTGAGCAAGAATATTTACAAATTCTGGATACTCGGCAAGTATTGCCTGATCATCAACCTCAGGATCAATCATTGGCTCAACCTCGCCAATATTTAAACCATCCTCAAGCTGACATATGTTCTTAATTGAAACTTTATCTTCAGCTTTGACGGTTATGCCTAGCAATCCATTTGGTAAATTATTAAAATCTATTATTCTTACATAAGTACCTTTCTTAGAGATAGTAACGCTGCTCTCTGAATCTTCTTCTTCAAAAAAAGCAATAACAAAACCAGAATCTTCTTTAAGAGAGTTCTTAACCATGTTTACATATCTGGGCTCAAAAATTTGTAATGACTGAATACTTCCAGGCAATGCAACAATTTTTAATGGGAATATAGGTACGTTAGATTTTTTCAAGATGTTTAATAATTGGGTTATATATCAAAGAACTGTCTTTGTTTGTCATTATTAAAATAATATCATAATGACAAATATTATCTTTGATAAAATTTAAAGATGAATCAATTGAATTAAAAACTAATCTTTCATCTATCTCTTCCCCCAAAATACTTTTATGATCTATCCAAATAGTCTTTGCGAGGGAGCTAGGAGCATTGAATAATTCATCGCCATGAAACCCTCCTGACATAGTATTAGACCCTAATTCTATTATCCCTAAAATTTTTGACTCTGAATGTTGAGAAGATAGTGCGTCAGCTGTCATTCTAATTGCTGTTGGATGATGGGCGAAATCATCATAGATGCATACGCCAGCATAAGTTCCTTTATTTTCTAATCTGCGTTTAACTCCATCAAAATCAAGGAGACTCTCAATTGAATCTTCTATAGATATACCATTTACATTTGCGGCAAGAATTGCGGAACAATAATTTTTAAGATTATGTTCTCCGATCAATGGAAGGTCTTTTAGAGAATATTCTTTTTCATCAATTGTTAATAATCTATTTTGAAAATCTAATTGGTAATCACCTTTATTAATAGAAATTATTTTTGACCAAGCTCCTTGGTCAACAACGTCATATGAATTCTTATCATCTCCATAAAAAATAATATTTCCAGACCTTGGTATTGTCTTTATGAGATGATGAAATTGTTTTTTTATATCATCAAGATCCCTAAATATATCAGCATGATCAAATTCTATATTGTTAATTATTAATGTATTTGTTTTGTAGTGAATGAACTTTGATCTTTTATCAAAAAAAGCAGAATCATATTCATCTGCTTCGACTATAAATACATTATCACTTCCTAGACAAGCTGATTTACCTGTAGAGCTTGAAACTCCTCCAACCAAATATCCAATGTCTCTATCCTGTTTTAAAAAAATATGGCACAGCATATAAGAAGTTGTTGTTTTGCCATGGGTCCCAGAAATTGAGATGACATTTTTTTTTGTTAGCATTTCGCCAAGAATGTCTGGCCCCGATTTAAATGGGAGGTTGTTTTCTAAGATATGTTCAACAGACTCATTTCCTCGGGACAAGGCATTTCCAATTATGTAAAGATCTGCTTTTGGCAGATCATTTACTTTGTAACCCTGAACTAAGTCAATATGAGAGCTTTTAAGCTGATCTGACATAGGCGGATAAAATTGAATATCAGAACCTGAAACATCGTGACCTGAATCTTTAAGTATCTGTGCTATGCCTCCCATGAAGGTCCCGCATATACCTAGAATATGTATTCTCATAGTGGTTATAATACTTTGTAAAAGTTAAATTAAGAAATATAGGGCATTAATATGAAGAAAAATGCATTTTATGCACAATCAGGCGGAGTTACAGCAGTAATAAATGCCACAGCGAGCTCTTTAATTCTTGAGTCTAGAAAGCATAAAAACAAGATAGGAAAATTATATGCTGGCAAAAATGGAATTCTTGGAGCATTAAAAGAAGATCTTATTGATACATCCAAAGAATCCATTGCAAATATTGAATCACTAAAATATCGAGCTGGTGGAGTATTTGGCTCTTGCAGGTTTAAACTTAAAGATCTTGAATCTGATGCGCGTCAATATAAAAGACTAATAGAAGTTTTTAAGGCTCATAATATTGGTTATTTTTTTTATAATGGCGGTAATGACTCTGCTGACACTGCATTAAAAGTCTCAAAGATAAGTAAAGATCTTGGGTATGATCTAACATGTATAGCAATTCCTAAAACTGTAGACAATGATCTTGTTATTACTGACTCGTGCCCTGGCTTTGGTTCTGCTGCTAAATACATTGCTACTTCAACGCTAGAGGGGTCTTTAGATGTGCAATCTATGTCAGAAACATCAACAAAAGTATTTATTCTTGAGGTTATGGGAAGACATGCCGGCTGGATGGCTGCATCAAGCATACTTGCAAAAAGAAATAATCAGAATGCGCCACATATTATCTTATTACCTGAAGTTGCTTTTAACCAAAAAAACTTTCTTGCAGAAGTGAGGAAAAGCGTAAATTCAGATAGTTATTGTGTTGTAGTAGTTTCGGAAGGTGTAAGAAACTCTAGAGGTAAATTTTTATCAGAGACTGATACAAAAGATGCCTTTGGACATACTCAACTTGGAGGAGTTGCTCCGTTCATTGCGAATTTAATCACATCAAAATTAAAGTATAAAAATCACTGGGCTGTTGCTGATTACCTCCAAAGGAGCGCTAGACACTTAGCATCTAAAACTGACTTTGATCACGCGCAGGCAGTTGGCATTCACGCTGTAAAATATGCATTGAAAGGAATGAATGGAACTATGCCTGTAATTAAGAGACTTGCAGGGAGAAAATATAAATGGGTGGTTGAGCCAGCACCAGTATCAAAAATAGCTAATCTTGAGAAGAAGCTGCCTAAAAGCTTCATAAGCAAAAATGGTTTTAGTATTACAAAAAAAGGTATTGATTATCTGCAGCCCCTCATTAATGGCGAGGCTCCATTAAAGTTTAAAGATGGAATACCTCTTGTTAAAGAGCTAAAGCTAGAACTTGAAAAGAAGAAGCTAGATCGTTGGGATGGATAGCTAGTTATTTAATTCATCCACCAAAATATTCATTTCTTTTTGTAATAATTTTTTATCCTCTTGATTTAAAAACTCCCCTATCTCTATATCTTGCCCTTTTGATCTAAAAGAAAGTTTAGTAATTTCATCAGAGCTCTTATTAACTTGAAATGAAGTAAATGTTCTAAATTCTTGCCAGCTATATTCTATTTTTTTTCTGCCTTTCTGAATCAAAACAAGCTCATCTGATAAAAATATTTTTTGCCTTTGCTTGCTCCAATTAAAGTTCATATAAAAAGCAGTAACTAAAATTAGTATTTCTAAGCCAGCAAATGGAAGTATTAGAGTAGCCCCCAATAAAAAAAATATTGTTGCAATTCCAATACAGATAAATGAAATACTTAAAATAAATATTATTCTTGCGATGCCATTCAAAGATCCATTTGGCTTGATATCTATTAAATATTTATCAGCTTTTATTTTTTTAACAATAACCACGTTACAATAAAATTATGAGTATGAGTAAAGATTATATTAATTATATTATGCCTTTTTATTCTCCAGCTGACTTTGTTGTTAAAAAAGCTAAAGGTTCATATGTATGGGATACAAATAATAAAAAATATATTGATCTGACTGCAGGTATTGCCGTAACAAGTCTTGGTCATTCCAATAAAGAGCTCATAAAAGAAGTGCAAAGCCAAAGCAAAGATGTATGGCACCTCTCTAATTTGTATATTAATGAGCCTACGACTAGACTTGCAAAAAAGCTATGCAATAAAACTTTTGGTGATAAGGTCTTTTTTTCCAACTCTGGTGGGGAGGCAATAGAAGCAGCTATTAAAACTGCTCGAAAGTATTCAACACAAAAATTTAATAATAAA
>CBFHRY010000029.1:0-3839 GCA_965658385.1 Gammaproteobacteria bacterium | reverse complement strand
TCCAACTCTGGTGGGGAGGCAATAGAAGCAGCTATTAAAACTGCTCGAAAGTATTCAACACAAAAATTTAATAATAATAAAAATGAGATTATTTCATTTAGCACTTCTTTTCATGGAAGAACATTGATGGGCATTACATTGTCTCATTCAAAATACTTAAATGATGGCTTTGGCCCCTTACCAAGAGGAATTAAAAATCATGAATTTAATAATCCAAATGGTTTGGATAAAGTTTTTTCAGAAAAAACCTCTGCAGTAATTTTAGAGCTTGTTCAATGGCAATCTGGTATTACTAAGGCTAATAAGAGTTTTATCAAGCAAATTATAAAGCAAGCTAAAAAAAATAATGCCCTCGTAATAATAGATGAGGTTCAATCAGGAGTAGGAAGGACAGGGACTTTATTTGCTTATGAGCAATTTAATATAAATCCAGATATTGTTTGTTTTGCTAAGGGTATTGCAAATGGCTTGCCATTGGGAGGAATAATTACAAACAACAAAGTATCTAAGTATATGAGTCCTGGCCATCATGGAAGTACTTTTGGAGGCAATCCAATAGCATGCGCAGTTGGTGAAAAAGTAATAGATATAATTTCTAAAAAAGCATTCTTAAAAAAGGTTACAGCCAAGGAAAAAATATTTATTAAAGCTCTTGAAGATATTCAGAAAGATTTAAAATTATTTGAAGAGGTTAAGTCTGCAGGATTATGGATAAGTGTAACTTTTAATAAAAAATCCTCTATTGAAATAGATGCTTTAATAAAAGCATGTCATAACAATGGGCTAATGATATTAAAAGCAAATATCAATACCATAAGATTCTCTCCAAGTTTATTGATAGATAAAGATACAATAATTAAATCAATGAAGATATTTAAGAAGACTCTTTTGCAGAATCTTTAACCTTAACTTCTTCTGAAATACTTTCTACTCTTTTAAGATGCCCAGCAAGTATATTGCCCCGCTTTGCTCTTGAAGATATATAGTGCTGCCAATCTTTAAATGGAAGAGAGCGAGTCTTCGTGCCATAGTGAACGACAAGATTGCTATCCTCTGCTAAAAGTTGGATATCAAGCATTCTTTCCTCTTTAGATTTAAATTTAGCGGTAGGTATATTGATAATCTTATTTCCTTTACCCTTGGGAAGTATAGGTAATTCATCTAATCTAAATATTAAGAGCTTTCCAATGCTTGAAACTGCTGCAATATACTGGTGATCTTCTCTAAGCTTTTGGGATTTTATGAGTGATGCTCCTTCAGGAATCTTCATAAAAGCCTTGCCGGTTTTTTTATTCGATATTGTGTTACTAAATTCAGAAATATACCCATATCCTGCGGTATTAGTAAAAATAAATTTATCATCTGGCTCACCAATAAGTGCGGATATAAAATTAACTCCAGATTCAGCGTTCACTCGTCCCGATATTGGTTCACCCATTCCTCTTGCTGAAGGAAGTGAATGACTGGGAATGGAAAAAACCTTGCCGCTTGAGTCAATAAATACTGCAGTCTGGTTGCTTTTACCTCGTGCATAATCTTGTAATTTATCTTCCCCGCGATAGCTCAAGCTTGAAGGATCAATTTCATGCCCCTTACCACTTCTTATCCAACCAGCTTCTGATAGAACAACGGTTATAGGTTCAGTTACTAGAGTTTCTTCCTCAGAAAAAACCTTAGCATTAGAAGCGCTTTTGATTGGAGACTTTCTCTCTTCACCAAAATTTTCTTTTATTTCTAAAAGTTCCTTTTTGATTAAAGTTTTTAGTCTGGCTTTTGAAGACAAAATTGTTTCAATTTCTTTTTGTTCGTCTGATAACTTTGATCTCTCATCCTCAAGCTTAATTTGCTCAAGTTTAGCTAGTTGTCTTAGTTTAATCTCTAAAATTGCATTAGCTTGGATGTCTGTTAGTTTGAACTCCCTGATAATTTCTTTTTTTGGCTCATCAGACTCTCTAATTATTTTAATAACCTCATCAATATTTAAATAAACTGCAAGGAGACCTTCTAGTATATGCAGCCTATCATTGACTTGATCTAGTCTATGCTCCAATCTCCTGATAACGGTATTCTTTCTGAATGTTATCCATTCTTTTAACAGGGAAAGTAAATCAAAGACTCTTGGTCCTCCAGCTAAAGAAATCAAATTCATATTTGCCCTATAGTTCTTTTGAAGATCAGTTGATGCAAACAGATGATTCATAACATCTTCAGCATTTACTCTGTTTGATTTCAAAGTTATAACGAGCCTGACTGGCTCTTCATGGTCACCTTCATCAGCAAGATCTACAACCATTGGTATTTTCTTTTTGAGCATCTGATCTGCAATTTGTTCTAATATTTTTGAACCAGAAGCCTGATAAGGTAAGGCATTTATGATGATGTCATTTTTTTCTTGGGCCCATTGAGCCTGAATCTTAAATCCACCTCTGCCGGTTGAATATATTTCTAGCAACTCTTCTTCGCTTGCAATAATTGAAGCATTATTAGAAAAATCTGGTCCTTTAATTATTTCTAATAAATCACCAAGCTCAGATCTTGGGTTATCTAATAGAAAAACTGTAGCATCTATTATTTCATTGATGTTATGAGAAGGTATGTCTGTTGCCATGCCAACTGCTATGCCAGATGTTCCATTTAAAAGTATTGATGGTAATTTAGCTGGGAAGATTACTGGCTCTAAAAGTGAGCCATCAAAATTTGGCTGCCAGTCAACTGTCCCAGACTTTAATTCGTCAATTAATAAATTAGCAAATTTTGTAAGCTTCGATTCTGTATAACGCATAGCGGCAAATGACTTTGGATCATCTTGTGATCCCCAATTGCCTTGACCATCAACAAATGGATATTTGAAAGAAAAATTCTGAGCCATTAGTACCATTGCTTCATATGCGGCGCTATCTCCATGAGGATGAAATTTACCGATCACATCTCCAACTGTTCTTGCAGATTTTTTATACTTTGATCCTGCGTCAAGTCCAAGTTCTGACATTGCATATAATATTCTTCTCTGAACAGGCTTTAGCCCATCACCAATATTAGGCAAAGCTCTGTCAAGAATTACATACATTGCGTAGTTTAAATACGATTCTTCTGCGTATTTTTTTAGGCTTATTGACTCGACTTTTTTCATATTAATTTATTTCCGCAAGAGAACCCTTTTTTTCTAGCCAATCTTTTCTATCAGGGGCTCTTTTTTTACTTAAAAGGAGATCCATCACTGAATTTGCATTATCTGAAGAACTAATGGAAAGACAAACTAGCTGCCTAGAGCTTGGATCCATTACGGTTTCTCTAAGTTGAGATGGGTTCATTTCACCAAGTCCCTTAAATCTTTGGATGTTAATTTTTGGCTTACCTTTTTTAGATTTGAGTTGTTTTACAATACTTTCTTTTTGCGCATCATCAAGCGCATAGGCAACTTCTTTTCCACAATCAATTCTGTAAAGGGGCGGCATGGATACGTAAATCCTCCCTTCTTGTACAAGAGTTCTATAGTGTCTTAAAAATAATGCACATAAAAGAGTTGCTATATGCAAACCGTCAGAGTCAGCATCTGCCAGTATACAAATTTTTCCATATCTTAATGATGACAGATCATCGTTACCAGGCATAACACCAATAGCAGTTGATAAATTTTTTATCTCTTGGGACTTGATTATTTCAGAGCTTTCCAGGTCCCAGGTGTTAAGAATTTTTCCTCTGAGGGGCATGATGGCTTGGAAAGATCTCTCTCTTGCCTGTTTAGCAGAACCTCCTGCTGAGTCACCCTCTACCAGAAATAACTCTGTCTCATTTAGGTCTTGACTATTGCAATCAGAGAGCTTGCCTGGAAGTGCAGG
>CBFHRY010000028.1:0-12041 GCA_965658385.1 Gammaproteobacteria bacterium | reverse complement strand
TAAACTTGCCATCAATTTATTTAAACACAATTAGGTTAAATGGAAAGTTATTTAAGGCAAAAAAAAGACCTCATGAGAGGTCTTTTTAGTAGATTAAAAAATCTTAGCTTTTTACACCAGATGTTAGCCCATCTTTTGCAACTTCTTTAGTTACAGATTTAAGGATTGAACACTTACCAGCTTTTGAATCTAACACAAAAGCAGCGCATGCATTTTTCTTTTCGCAAAGAGCTTGGCAGCCTGCAACTGATTTATATTTAGATGATGTTTTTACTGTAGCAATTTTGCCTGATAGAGCAATATTCTCTTTCATTTCAAAATTAACTGAATCTGCTTGAACTGAAAATACGCTGAAAGCTAAAACAGCAATTAATGATTTTAATTTAAACATTTTAGGGGGGTCCTTGATTAAAAAATTAACAACATGTTTACACCGTAAACATAATTATGTACATATCATACTAGATATGTTTACACTGTCAACATGATTATATGTTTTATTTAGTTACAATGGGAATACTTAAATTTGAGCTAGCACTTTGAATTCCACCTATATTTGTGACATTTTTATAACCTAAGCCTTGAAGAATGCTTGTGGCCTTTCCAGACCTATTACCACTTCTGCAATATAAATAAATTTCCTTATTTTTATCTGGCTCAGTTAAGGTAATATTTTTTTCAATTGTATCTAAGGGTATATGAATTGCATTTTCAAGATATCCTGAATTCCATTCAGCTAGTGTTCTAACATCTATTATCAAGACATCTTTATCTTTTGCATAAATACCAAGGCTGAGGATAAAAACAAAAATCGAGTAAATAATTCTTGATCTCATTAAGCCCAGTCCTCAAGAATAATATCTGAGGCTTTTTCACCTATCATTATTGTTGGTGCATTAGTATTGCCTCCAACTAATGTTGGCATAATAGATGCGTCGACTATTCTTAATCCTTGTGTTTTGTGAACCTTAAGCCTTTTATTAACTACACTCATATCATCAGAACCCATTTTACAAGTACCGACAGGATGGTAGACGGTATCAGCCTCTTCCCTTATTGCTTGTTCGATATCATCGTCATCATCAAGATCTACAGGCCTTTGAACATGATCTTGAATATATTTATTAAAAGGATCGGTGTGCAAAATTTTCATCATTTTCTTATAGCCAGCGATCATCACCTTCATATCATCAGGATGACTCAAAAAATTTGGGTCAATTAGTGGATCGTCAAATGGGTTGCTAGATTTTAGAGTTACCTCACCTGTAGATTTCGGCCTTAAAAGACATGTATGGCAGCTTAAACCGTGACCCCAAACACTTGTTCTTCCATGATCTATTACCATTGCAGGTGCAAAATGCAATTGAATATCAGGTACATCTATGTCATCTCTTGTTCGCAAAAAAGCACCACTTTCTGCAATAGTGGAAGTAAATAATCCTACTTTTCTGAAAATATATTTAAGTATTTCTAAAGGAAACTTATAAAATATCGACTTAAGCGAAAAACCTATTAAATGCATTGAGTTATATTTATGAACAGTAAGGTAGTCAATATGATCCTGCAGATTTTTTCCTACTCCAGGAAGATCTACTAAATGCTCAATACCGTGTTTAACAATTTCTTCTTTTGGGCCTAATCCAGAACGTAGCATAATTTGCGGCGATCCAAACGCACCAGATGATAGGATTACTTCCTTAGAACAATCTATAACAAATGGATTATTGTCTTTATCAATACATCGAACGCCAACTGCTCTATTACCATCCATAAGGATCTTATCTACATTTGTGTCTGTTAAAACAGTTAAATTTTCTCTTTCAAGAACGGGTACTAAATAAGCTTTAGCGGCACTGCAGCGCTTGCCATCTTTTTGTGTTGTTTGGTAATAACCAACTCCCTCTTGATCTTCTCCATTGAAATCCGGATTGAATTTATGAAGCTTGGAACCTGCTTTCACAAAGTCATCTGTAAAGACATTATCATGTCTTATTTTTGAAACATTTAATGGGCCTCCTTGGCCATGATATTCATCATTATGTTCTTCATTGTGCTCAGCTTTTTTAAAGTATGGCAAGACTTCATCATATGACCAGCCATCGTTACCAAGCTCTGCCCAATGATCATAATCCCATCTATGGCCTCTTACATACAGCATGGCATTTATTGAGCTTGAACCGCCCAAGGTCCTTCCTCGTGGCTGGAATCCTCTTCTATGCTCAAATGATTCTGCTTCTACCTCATGAACTCCACCAGCTGAATCAACAACAGCAGATTTAGGCTCAGTGACTGCAACTTTTTCAAAACCCTTTTGAGGAACAGTCTCATACGACCAGTTATAAGGTGTACCTTCATTGAAAAATGCAAAGCCTACTGGAACATGAATCCTTATATCATTATCTTTAGGACCAGCTTCAATTAAACATACTTTAAACTCAGGATTTGCACTCAATCTATTAGCAAGAACACAACCTGCTGAACCAGCACCTAGAATAATGAAATCATACTTATCCATATCTTTCCCCCAAAAATATCTTATCTAAGTTTATGACTTAAGTTCAAATGTGTAAACTAATCATAATGACAGAAAATATTTTCAACATTTTCCTAACAGTTTGGGTGCTAATTGGTCTGGGAACATTTGTGTATCTTTTTAAAACAACTGCTCCGTATGGGAGGCATGAGACCTCAGGCTGGGGAATGCAAGTTCCTGCCAGAGTTGGTTGGATAGTAATGGAAAGTCCGTCTGTTATTTTAATGTTTAGTCTTGGCTGGATCATGAGATATGAACTTGAAACCATTCATGAAACATTTTTGATGATATGGCTAATTCATTATATTCACAGAACCTTCATTTACCCATTCTGGATGGATATGACTACCAAGACCATGCCAATAATAATTCCAGTTTCTGCCTTTGGGTTCAATGTAATTAACGTTTTAGTGCAAGCTATTGGAATATATTATTTCACTGAATACTCCGGGAACTGGTACGAAACTAGTGTGTTTAAAATAGGATTAATAGTTTTTGCAGTTGGTATGTTTATCAATATATATTCAGATTATTCAATCCTAAAAATGAAAAAAGGGAAAGGAGCTGGATATCACATACCCCAAGGCCTCTTTCATAGATCGGTTTCTTCACCCAATTATTTGGGTGAAATGATCGAATGGCTTGGTTGGGCAATACTAACTTGGAGTATTTCTGGACTTGTATTCTTTATATGGACAGTGGCAAATTTATTTCCACGAGCAATTGCTAATCACAAGTGGTACCAAGCTAAATTTGAAAATTATCCGAAAAATAGAAAAGCTATAATCCCTCGATTAATTTAGAGCTCTCCCATCTCTCGCATCTGTTCAGCAACCTCTATAATTGATTCTTCAGCAGGTCTTGGATTCCATCCAAGAATATCTTTTGCCTTAGAGGTATGTTTTACACTCCTTAGCTTGCCCAGGTATGGAAGAGTTAATTTAAGCTCCTTATTAAACTTAGCTAGAATTTTTGCTAGCCAAACTGGAATTGCAATTTTGGGCGCTTTATCAAAACCATTATCTCGAAGAAGTTTTGCAACATCCTTGTACCATAAATCTTTTTCAGCCAGCGCAAACCTTTCACCGTTAGAAGATGGAGTTTCCAAAGCTAAAATATGTGCAGCTGCAACATCTCTAACATCAACATAACCAAACATCAAAGGCACAGCAACTGGCATTTTGCCCCCAGCAACTAGTTGAATTGCTTTATTTGACTCACCCAAATCACCGGTTAGTGTTGGACCTGTTACTAATGCGGGATTAATAACAGCTAATTCAAAAGGGTTGTCCTCATTTTCAATAAATTCCCATGCTGCTCTTTCGGCAAGTGTTTTACTTTTTGAGTAATAACTAATGGCAGGATTTTCTGGATCAGACCAATCTGATTCATCGTAGTAATCTTTTTTCTCCATAGTGTCAAAAATAGCAGCAACAGATGAGGTGAGTACGACTTTTTTTACATTATGTTTTTTTGCATAAGTTAGCGCCCTTTTGACTCCTGCGACTGCTGGCTTAACAAAATACTCCTCATCTTGATCGTCCAGGGATATGGGAGAAGCAACATGTAATAGATAATCGCAATCACTCATTGCCTCATCCCAGCCATCATCAGTATTTAAATCTAAAGGGAAAAGTTTTAGATTTTCATGATTTGTTCCGGCCGCTGACAAACCATCTCTAATTTCACTTTCTCTGCTTAAACTCCTCAAGCTTCCATTAACCTGATAGCCTTTTGCTAGGAGTTGTTGAATGCAATGCAATCCTATAAATCCTGTAGCCCCTGTAACTAAAACTTTGCCCATATTTGCCTCATTTTATGTTTTAAATGCTTCAAGAATTACCTAGGCGCTATCCATTGTCAATGTATTTGCATTTAGTCGAAACATTATAATTTTGCAAAATTTAAATATTTGTTTAGGATAAATAGATATGAACGATCAAAATCTATGGCAAAAATTTATTTGGCTGTCTGAGAGAGCCATTCTTATGATTATTGCAATTGCTACTCTTTTTGCTACTGGCATTGAGCTTGCAAGAATGTTTGATGTCCAGACTGTTAATTTGAGCGATCTGTTCTTATTGTTTATTTATGCAGAGGTACTGGGAATGGTTGGTGCTTTCTACATTAATAACAGACTTCCTGTTACATTACCTATAATTATTGCTATGACTGCCTTGACTAGGATGATAATTCTGCAAAGCAAGGATTTGGATTCTATCAATATTATTTATGAAGCATCAGGAATACTAATCTTGGCAGCAGCTGCATATGTAATGAGTCTGAAGGATGAAATTAGTCTAAGAAAACTTAAAATAAGAAAATCTCTAGAAGAACAATCTTCTGATTAATAGAGGAAGTTTTCTTGGCTGCAAAAAATTATATTGAAACATGGCATAAAGTTTTTAAAAGCCAAGAGCTAGAAAAACTTGATGAAATTATTTCAGATAATGCTGTTTTTACTTCGCCTGTTGTTTTCAAGCCAATGGAAGGTAAAGAAATTACCAAAATGTACCTTTTAGCTGCTGGGCAATCTTTCAATATGGATAAGTTTAAATACATTAGAGAAATTAATGATGGTTTAAATTCAGTGCTTGAGTTTGAAACTTACATTGATGATATATCTGTTAATGGCGTGGATATGATTCGCTGGGATGATGAAGGCAAAATTGTTGATTTTAAAGTCATGATAAGGCCGCTAAAAGCAGTGCATAAAGTTCAAGAAAAAATGATTGAAGCGCTAAATCAATTCTCAAAATAATTAACCCTTGCCTAATGATGTCAAAAATTGATGATCTGATAAAAAATCTTACCCTTGAAGAGAAAGTTAAAATGCTAAGTGGGTTTGATGCATGGCATACCCATGCGATAGAAAGATTGAACATACCTAGCTTAAAGATGTCAGATGGGCCGAATGGTGTAAGAGGCAATGGTACCTCTGGACAACCATCTGCATGTTTCCCATCTGCAATTTCACTTGGATCAACCTGGAATTTAGATCTTATTCATCAAATAGGTATTGCTTTAGGAGAAGAGGCAAATGCAAAAGATGTAGATGTGTTACTTGGACCAACAATTAATATTCACAGACATCCACTGGGAGGAAGGCATTTTGAATCCTACTCTGAAGATCCATTCTTGACCGGGAAAATTGCTACTGAATATGTATCTGGCGTGCAATCAAAAAATGTTGCAGCATGTCTTAAACATTTTGTTGGTAATGACACAGAATTTCAAAGATATGCGGTTAGCTCAAATATCAGCGAAAGAGCATTAAGAGAGATTTATCTCTTACCCTTTGAAATGGCTATAAAGACTGGCGACGCTCAAGTTGTTATGAGTGCCTATAACAAATTAAATAATATTTACTGCAGTTCGCATAAAGAATTACTCATAGATATCTTAAAAAAAGAATGGGGTTTTGATGGTTATGTTGTAAGTGATTGGGGCGCGGCATTAGAGACCAATGAAAATGCAATTGGTGGGCTGGATCTAGAAATGCCTGGCCCTGCAAAAACTTGGGGTGAAAACTTACTGAATGAAATAAATTGTGGAACAGTAGATCTTGAAATTATTGATGACAAAGTTTCAAGAATTTTAAATGTAATTGCTTTCTCAAAGAGGTTTGATAGGCCCAGTATTAAGCCTGAAAAAATAAATGATAATCCTGCTCAAAGAGCTCTGCTTCGAGATGCTGCAAAAGAGGGTATGGTTTTACTAAAAAATGATGGTGTCTTGCCGCTTGATAAAGATGTCAAATCCCTTGGGGTTATTGGACCTAATGCGAAGAAATCACAAATCATTGGAGGTGGTAGCGCGCATCTTAAAGCCTATTATGAATCTCATCCTCTCGATGCATTTGAAGAGAATCTAGGTGCTAATACTAAAGTTGAGCACTCAAAAGGTTGTCATACCTACAGATATTATCCGGCTTTAGATGAAGAACTTATAAAAAATAATTCAAATAAAGAAAATGGATATCTCATAGAATATTTTGATCATGCGAGCAACGACGCAGATCCAATTCATGTTGAATATGGTACTGGCGCTAAATTCTGGGTTTTTGAAGGATTTGCAAAAGAAATAATAGCTAAACAAGAAAGACCAGATATATATGTCAAATTTACCTGTACCTATGTACCAGATATCTCAGGTTTTCATGATTTTGAATTATTTGCTATAGGCAAAAGTAAGCTGTTTATCGATGAAAAGTTAACTGTAGATAATTGGTCACAAGTAAAACAAGGTGACGCTTTTTTTGCTTTTGCCAGCTCACCAGTAAAAGGTGGTGCAGATCTTGTAAAAAACCAAGAATATAGAATTGAAATTCAATATAAATTTGAAGGTAATTTCCCTGCAATTTATATTGGATGTAAGACTCCAGATAAAATAGACCTATTTGTACAGGCAAAGAAAATTGCTAATGAATCTGAGCAAACGATTCTTGTAGTTGGTACAAATTCTGATTGGGAAACTGAGGGGAATGATAGAAAAGATCTTGAGCTTCCAGGGAACCAAAATGCTCTTATTGATGCAATACTAGAAATAGATCCTAATACTATTTTAGTTTTAAATTCAGGATCACCAATAAGAATGCCATGGATCGATAAAGCTAAAGCAGTGCTTCAGTGTTGGTACCCTGGACAAGAGTTTGGCAACGCTTTGTTTGATATTGTTATGGGGGATACCAACCCTTCGGGAAGACTACCAACCTCCTTTCCAAAAAGATTAGAGGATACTCCTGCCTTTAAATTTTATCCTGGGGAAGATTTACAAATGAATTATGAGGAAGACCTTCTTATAGGCTACAAATGGTATCAAAGGCAAAGTATAGATACCCTCTACCCTTTTGGCTATGGTCTGTCTTACACAAGTTTTGAATATTCTAATTTGGTCATATCAGAAATTGATGACTGCACATACAGATGCGCATTTAGTATTAAAAATACTGGAAAAGTTGATGGATCAGAGGTCGCCCAGTGCTATGTTGGCATAGATAGCGCTAATTTAAATGAACCAATAAAAACTCTACAAGGATTTGATAAAGTTTTTATTGAATCTGGGCAAGAGAAAACTATTGAAATCATCTTAAACAAAAGAAATTTTGCACAATGGGATAACGCAACCAAGAACTGGAAGATTAAAAAAGGTAACTATAAAATTTCAATTGGGGCCTCAGTTGATGATATTAGGCTCAGTAGTTTTATTAGCCTCTAGAAAGTTTTTCCATTTCACTATCTGTTAAGTTCATAGATACAGCTGAAATTGAGCTATCAGTTTCAAATACAGTTCTTGGCCCTATCAATGGATAAATTAAAGATGATGTTTGAATAACATAAGCTAAAGCAACTTCGATTGGATGAACATTTCTTTTGGCAGCTATGTCAAAACATATCTGTCTTCGATTTAAATTTGCTTCACTGTGCCAAACCCTCTTCTCTTCATCAAGAGAAGGGTTAGAAAAATGATCATTAGATTTTATAATTTTATTCTGTATAAAAAATCCTCTTGCCTGACTAGACCATGGAAATAAGAGAATATCATTTTGTTTTAAGTAGTTTAAATAACTTCCATTAACTCCTACACAACCTGGCCATACAGGCTCAATCATTTCCGCTAAGCTAAAATTATTACTTAGTACAGCAAAAGGCTCCTTGTTATTTGTAATTGCAAAACTTCTAGCTTCCTCAAATCGATGCTGTTCCCAATTAGAAGCACCTATCTTATCTATCAAACCATCTTTTTTTACTTCATCCAAAGCATCAACAAACTCACTAATAGGAATTTCATGATTGTCTCTATGCAAACAAAATATATCTATTTTGTTTAATTTTAATCTTTCCAGAGACTCTTCAATCTGCGGTTTTATATACTTAGGTTCACATTGGGGAGTATGGGCACCTTTTCCAAGAATAATAACTTCATCTTCTAAACCTCGTGAATTTATCCAGTCGCCTAAGTAAGCATCTCCCATGCCATTGTTATAAATATAAGCAGTATCAAAAATTCTTCCGCCTCTTCCATAAAAGTGATCAAACATTACATATGCATGCAGTCTAGATGTTTGGTTGTCACAACCAAGAGCTAACCTAGAAAGAGTTTTTGCAGATATATCCTCGCTGATACTATCAAGAGTTCTTTTCTGAAGTTTGTAGAAATTTGCTTCTGGTATCGGAGAGTGTTTTATCTTGCTTATAGGGCAGTTTATATCTATTTGCTGCCTCCATTTATCAAGCCATAACATATTACCCTGAGAGTCTTGATGGCTTACAAATTCTGACTCGAGCAAATTATCAATAATCATGCATGAGGCATGATCAATTTCTCTTGTAAAAAGTCCTACTTTATCCTCATAAGCAATTTCTTTTATAAGATCTTCATTTTTATAAATTTTGATAGAAGAATTTCCTTCATGAAATTGGCCACAATGCCATGGCTGATCAACAATTAATTTTGTATCACCTGCTGAGATAACTAGATTATTTTGTAGCTCCTGATTAATAGCAGTGCTTATGCTTGCATTAAGGTTGTTCGAAAACTCTAATTCTGCTTTTGCAGATAGATCAATTCCGGTTGAGTCTATTTCACCTGAGGCACCTATAGATATTGGATCAGCAAATGGAGCTCCTTCAAAGGCTCCGGCAATCAGTCTTACCATTGACAGTGGATAACAGCCTACATCTAATATTGAGCCACCTCCTAAGTCCGGATTCCTTAATCTATGAGATTCAGGCACATCTGCAGCAAAGCCAAATGAGCTTTCAATTTTAATAGCTAATCCTTTTTCAAAAATTGATAAGTTTTGCAAGATGTTTTGAGTTTGAGGATGCGTTCTATACATAAAAGCTTCCATTAAAAACAATTCTTTATCTTTTGCCAGATTAAGTAGAGTCATGCTCTCAAGATGATTCATAGTTAAAGGTTTTTCACATAAAACATGCTTATTATTTTTAATAGCTTCGAGTGAATAATTGAAATGACTATTGTGTGGGGTTGCAACATAAACGGCATCTATATCAGATGTATCTAAAAAGTCCTTAATATCTTTAAATGGCTCTACTTTAAATTTGTTTGAAAAATCACCTAAAGCTTCTGCATTCCTACCATATACACCTCGCAATTTTGAATAACTACAGTGCTCTATTGAATGCGCAAAAGCAGAGGCAATACTACCTGTGCCAATTATTCCCCAACTAACTTGTTTCAAGACGCCCCTCTGTTTTGTATATCTGCAATTAGCTGGCTATGAAATTTTTTATCAATAGGATAAAACCACATAAGAATAAAACTAATGCATATCCCAACAATTGGTATTAATGTCATCAAAGTTTTAAGGTCAGAAATAGTTTGAGCAGATTGAACTTCGTTAGGTTCAAACCCAATGCTTGTTAAGACCATACCCAAAATAAAAGCTGCAATAGCTATGGCACCTTTTTGTGCAAAAGTCATAAATCCATACAAAGATGATTCGGTTCTAATACCAGTCTTCCATTCTCCAAACTCAATAGTATCAGGCAGCATTGACCAGAATAGAACTCCGGTAGCTCCATTTGCTAAACCAATAAATGCTAGAACATATAGAAGTTCATTCAGGCCATTGATTGGGAGATAATAAAAAAGTATAAATCCTACAAATAGCGCGGCCATTGCAGTGAGCCATGTATTCTTTTTACCAAACCTGAGGGCAATGTAAGCCCATGCTGGAACCGCAATGAATGTGACTCCGTTCAATACTCCAAGAATTAAACCCTGATAGCTATGTAGATCCAAGGCGTACTTCGAGTAATAAACCAAATTATTATTAAACATAAGCATCGCAGCTAATAAAATTAGTATGGAGCTAAATACAAGCCAAAAAGGATAGTTACTTGCAACAGATTTAGATACCTCAAAGAAGTTTGGTAATTCAGATTTGATGGATTCAAATTTCCTTTCTTTTACAAAAGTTACAGTTATCATTAGTATCAGGATTGCGGTTATACCTGCAATAATTCCTAGATATATAAACCCTATCGATTCTTGCCCTCCCCCAAAAAATAATACGATTGGAAACCCAAGTGCTGATATTGAAAAAGTACCAAAGGCAGCTGCAAACATTCTTGATCCGGTAAGAATAGTTCTCTCATCGCTATCATCAGTTATACGCGCTGTTAAAGAAGAATAAGGAACACTAACAATTGTGAAACAGCTTCTGTGTATTAGATTTACTATTAAAAGAAATCCTATTAAAAACATACCTTCAAAGGGCGGAACCCACAACAACAACACAAATGAAAGTGCAAGTGGAATAGAACCATAATAAATATATGGTCTATAGCTCCCCATTTTTGATCTAGTGCGTTCAGCTATATATCCCATAAATGGGTCTGTAAAAGCATCCCATAAGATACCAATACCATAGATTGCACCTGCGGCATAAGGCGATATTCCAACTACATCAGTATAAAAATACAGCAGGTATATACTCACCCCACTCCAATAAAGGCATATCGCAAAATCGCCAATGCCATAAGCTGCTCTAACTGAATTGCTGATTGATCCAGACAAATAAATTCCCTATATGTATTTAATTTCTAATGTATATCAAAAATTCATGTAATGCATGTAAAAAATATGTAAGACTAATCGTATGGAATATAAAGAAGGCTTAGTTGAAAAAAATAATATAAGCATTTTTTATAGAGATTATGGAAAAACTGATCAAGAACCTATTTTGCTTGTTCACGGATTAGGCGCCCAATTAGTTCATTGGTCTGATGATCTGATAGATCTGTTGATTAAAAATAATTACAGGCCAATAGTTTTTGATAATAGAGATGCAGGTTTGTCATCCAGGTTTTCAAGTAAACCATCTATGCTTAGTGGATATATAAGATACTATCTTCGACTTCCAATTCAATCCGAATATGATCTCAATGATATGGCTAAAGATGCTATTAATCTTCTTGATCATTTAAAAATTGATAAGACTCATATTCTTGGGACTTCAATGGGCGGCATGATAAGTCAAATTATCTGTGCAAAGTATCCGGAAAAAATAAAATCATTTACTCTAATTGCATCCACTGCATCAGTGCCTGGGCCATTTAATGGCGCATCAAAAGAAGTTCGAGAGATCATGATAGAAAGAGCACAGGGTGTTAATCCAACCGCTGAAGAGGTTTATGAGAGAGAGCTTAAATGGGTTTCTTTGATAGGGATGGAGGGACGAGAAGTTGATACTCCAGAATTCAAAGAACAGACTCTAGCTAATTACAATAGAGCACTTGGAAAAGGAAATGGTTATGGCTATGCAAGACAGCTATTTGCAATACTCTCCTCAAAAAATAGAATCAGAAAAGTTATGAGCATCAAGGCACCTACTTTAATTATTCATGGAAAGGATGACCCGCTTATAAAAGTGAAGAATTCATATCAAACTCATAAGCTAATTAAAAACAGCATTCTGCTGGTTATTGATAATATGCGGCATCTTGTCGAGGAAAATATTATTAACGAGTTCTCAAAA
>CBFHRY010000027.1:0-12148 GCA_965658385.1 Gammaproteobacteria bacterium | reverse complement strand
GCGATAAGTATGGGTTTGTGCGAAAGTCTGAGCTTATTAATAATGAAGATAAAGTTGTCGAGGTGAGAATTATTGATGGCATTCAGAACATCCTTCCATGGGGAGTAGAAGCATATACCCAAAACTCTACCAGCAACCTTGTTGATGCATACAAAAGATCGGAACTTGTAACAGATGCAGGCATTGGTATTTATGCCATGAGCGCAATCCTAGTTGACAAAGCAGAGCCTAGCGAAGCACTAAAATCTAATATTGTATGGAGTTTAGGTCTTGAAGATTCAAAAAAATTATTATCATCAATGCAGCTTAACGATTTTAGAAGAATAGGCATTGTAAATGAAGAATTAGACATTAAAGCTGAGAAGGGCGCATATTTTTTGAATAAATCACTTTCATTAAATCCTAAAGATTCAAAAAAATGGATGATAATTGCAGATGTTAATAAAGATGCCTCAAACATTCTTAAGCTAAAGAATAAAATATTACTAAACGAAAAATTAGAAGAAGATATCAATACTGATATTCAACTGGGTTCAGATGCTTTATATAAACTTACAGGTTCCTCTGATGGTCTTCAAACTACATCTGATAAAAGACGAAATATTAGGCATTTTTCGAATACTTTATTTAATATCATGCGTGGGGGAATATTTGATAATGACTATCAGATTGAGAAAAGAGACTTTCTTACCTATCTAGGAAACGCTAATAATCTAGTTTATGAGAGTCAAAAGCCTAAACTGGTAAATTTACCTGATCAATTTAATTTATTTGATTTACGTGAATTAATTAGCGAAAGTTCATGCACAGATTTTAAAAGACTTGCTGGAGAGTATCTGCCATTAAAATTTAGCAGAAGACATGGAGATCCAAGCAGGCCGTGGAATGAATTCTCTATTAACACAGTAAATGAAGATGACGGCTCCAAAATATTAGATTATGAGGGTAATTGGAGAGATATATTTCAAAATTGGGAAGCCCTAGCTCATTCCTACCCTCAATTCATAGAAAGCATGATTTTAAAGTTTCTCAATGCGTCTACTTTTGACGGTTATAACCCATACAGAGTGACTAAAGATGGTTTTGATTGGGAAACAATCGAGCCTGATAATCCCTGGTCTTATATAGGTTATTGGGGAGACCATCAAATAATTTACTTATTAAAATTTTTAGAGTTTATTGAGGATTATTATCCTGGAAAAATTAAAAAATATTTTAATGAAGATATTTTTGTTTATGCAAATGTTCCCTATGAGATTAAAAACTATCAAAGTATTATTTCTGATCCAAAAAATACTATTGATTTCAACCATGATTCAGAGGAAAAAATTATACATTTAAGATCGAGAATTGGATCTGATGGAGCCTTGCTCACAGACAGATCAGATAACATTATCAAAGTTAACTTCATTGAGAAAATTATTGCTACTGTTATTGCAAAAGTATCTAATTTTATACCCGGTGCTGGAATATGGATGAACACCCAAAGACCAGAATGGAATGATGCAAATAATGCTTTAGTTGGCAATGGGGTTTCGATGGTTACCCTGTATTATCTAAGGAGATTTTTAAAATATTTCTCTAAGCTTCTATCAAGCTCTGAAATTGAAAAAGTGGAAATATCATCTGAGCTAAATGATTTCATTAATTTAATCTCCAGAGCTTTTGAAGAAAATTCTTCGATCATAAAGAGTGAAAATATAGATGATAATTCAAGAAGGATTCTTATGGATGCACTTGGAGATGCTGCAAGTGATTTTAGATTTTCTATATACAATAGCAGATTCTCAGGAGATAAATCATCGATATACCTTAACGATATCGCAGACTTCATTGATACTATTAATAGCTTTTTAGAGCATACAATCGATATAAACAAAAGAGATGATGGGCTTTATCATGCATATAATTTAATTGATATTGCTGAAGATGACGCTAAGGTTTCTCATCTACCAGAAATGCTTGAGGGTCAGGTTGCTATTCTTAGTTCTGGGTATCTCTCCACAGAAGAAAGCTTGGATATATTAGACTCACTGAAATCGAGCAAGCTATTTAGAGATGATCAATATAGTTATCTTTTATATCCAAATAAAGATCTCCCAGGATTTCTTGATAAAAATATAATTCCTCCAAGTGAAGTTAATAAATCAAAATTACTCTTGGAGCTTGTTAAAAATAATAATAATCAGATCATAATTGAAGATTGTAATGGTGGATATCATTTTAATGGTAACTTTAATAATGCAGATTCATTAAAAAATGCATTATCTAGTCTTTCGTATGATTACATAGGTCTTGTGGAATCTGATACTCAGTTGGTACTTGATATTTTTGAAAACGTTTTTGATCATAAATCCTTCACTGGAAGGTCTGGAACTTTCTATGGCTATGAGGGTTTAGGCTCAATATATTGGCATATGGTTTCGAAGCTGCTTTTGGCTGTTTTTGAAGTCACAAGAGACTCAATTAATAATGCTAGTGATCAAAAAGTTGTTGGTAGATTGTTTGATCATTATTTTGAAATTAATGAGGGTATTGGTGTAAACAAATCTCCGAGCTTATATGGAGGCTTTCCAACTGACCCGTATTCACATACTCCTTTTGGAAGGGGTGTTCAACAGCCCGGCATGACTGGTCAAGTTAAAGAAGATATTTTAAGTAGATTTGGTGAAATGGGAGCCCTTGTCAAACAAGGAAAGATACATTTTCATCCAACCATTATGAAAAGAGATGAGTTTTTAAGTGAGGCAAGAATATTTAAATACACAAACCTGGACAATGAAATTATTTCTCTTAACCTTGAGAAAGATATGCTTGGTTTCACAATCTGCCAGGTGCCTGTAATTTATCACGTATCAAATAAAAATAGCATTGTATTAAATTATTCTGATGGTTCTGATAAGCATATTGATGGTTCGTCATTGGATATCGCATCAAGTGAATCAGTATTTAATAGAGATAACTTAATACAAAAAATTGATGTTTTTTTAAATTTTGAGAGGTAAATAGATCTGAAAATTTTAAATCTTAAAAACATCCTTATAATCACTTTAGCAATAGCTTTTTTATACTACTTTATGCATGAATCAAATACTAAGAACTTAAATAACAAATCAGCTGAAGAATTCTTAGGAAATCCATCCTATCCTGCAATTTCTTATGGGGGTTATAGAGAGCCATCTAGGGACTTTCAACCATCAATAAATGAAATAAAAGAAGACATTAGTTTGTTATATGCTTTGGGTTATAGAGTTATAAGAACTTATGATGTGCATCATAAATTTGCTGAGAATACGTTAGAGGCAATTCAACAACTTCGCGATGAAGATAGTTCTTTTGAAATGTACGTTATGCTTGGCGCTTGGATAGATTGCATGGATTCTTTCACTGAAAAACCTAATCATAATGAAGAGGACTTTGAGAGCAATCAAAGGGAGATTTTAGAGGCAGTAAGGTTAACTATAAAATATCCTGAAATTGTTAAAATAATTGCTGTTGGTAATGAGTCTATGGTTCACTGGGCAACAAGTTACTTTGTTCTGCCTTCTGTAATTCTAAATTGGGTTAATTACTTGCAAGAACTTAAAACAAAAGGAGATCTTCCTAGTGATTTATGGATTACTAGCTCAGACAACTTTGCTTCCTGGGGAGGTGGTGACCAAGCCTATCATAATGATGATCTTAATACTCTTATCAAAGCAGTAGATTACATCTCTGTTCACACATATCCATTTCATGATACCTATTACAATCCAAGTTTTTGGAATATCGGAGAAGATAATAATTTTAAAAATGATATTGATGCTATTAACCATGCAATGCAAAAATCGGTTGATTATGCGTATTCTCAGTTTTTGAGTGTTAAAAATTATGTTGCCGCTTTGGGAGTTGAAAAACAAATTCATATAGGTGAAACAGGGTGGGCAAGTGTTGCAACTGACTTATATGGAATCGATGGAACAAAAGCTGCTGACGAGTTAAAACAATCTGTTTATTTCACTTTGACAAATGAGCTTTGTGATAGGTTATCAATCTCTTGTTTTTATTTTTCTGCTTTTGATGAGCCATGGAAGGATTCTTCAAATGTTTATGGATCTGAAAATCATTTTGGGTTATTTACTGTCAACGGGGAGGCAAAATATGCTCTTTGGGATAAGGTTGATAGCAACACTTTTAATGGTCTCGGAAGAAATGGTGTTAAGGTTAATAAGACCTTTGATGGCAATATAGATGATTTATTAAAAACAGTAAAAGTACCGTATATTAATGATTTAGGGGAGAATTAATATGAATAAATTAAAATTTATTTTCTTGGCATTATTTTTAGTTTCATGTTCTGACATTAACTCTAACGAGGTTGTAGTTCAAAAGGATAAGTTGCTTGTAAATGGTGATTTATATTATATGAAGGGGGTGGCTTATCATCCTGTTCCGCTTGGAAAAACCAAAAGGAGTTTTGAATCTATAGATCAAGATCTTATGCTTATGAAAGAGGCAGGAATAAATACTATTAGAGTATATGAGCCTATAGATGATTTAGACATTCTTAATAAACTTGTTAAATATGATATTAAATTGATTGTAAGTTTTGGTTATAACCAAAATGGTTTTTATGACATTCTTTCTGGAAGTTACATAGATTACGTTAAAAAATTTAAAGATCATAAAGCCATTCTTCTATGGGAGTTGGGTAATGAATATAATTACCACCCAGAATGGTTTGAAGGAGATATTGAGAATTGGTATAAAGCTCTCAATGATGCATCAATAAATATTCACAAGCATGATAAAAATCATCCTGTCTCTACTGCTCACGGTGACTTCCCAAATGATCAAGCAAGAAGTCTCGTTACAGACATTGATTTATGGGGTGTAAATGTTTATAGATGGGATCAACCCTTATCTATTCTTGAACAATGGGCTGAAGTTAGCTCAAAACCAATTTATTTTGCAGAGCTTGGAAGTGATAGCTATATGACGATTACAAGAGATATTTATGAAGAGGGTGTGAGCGAGTTAGCTCAATCAGATGCTAATTCAATTATGCTTAATGATGTATTAAACAGTATCGAGCTGAGTGCTGGTATTGTAGTTTTTCAATTTGTTGATGGTCTATGGAAGGCAGGCAACCCTGAAAAGCAAGATGTTGGGGGTTGGGCTCCTAACAGTAGCGGTGTTCCCTATGATGGAACTGCAAATGAGGAATTCTTTGGTCTTGTTGACATTAATAGAAACAAAAAAATGTCCTATGAATCTGTAAAAGAAATTTTCAATAATTTTAATATTGAAGAAGTTTACAGCGGACAATAAAAATGAATACTTATAATAAAGTCCCTTTAGTACAGAAGATTGCTTTCGGCATAGGTATGCTTGGAAACCAAATGTTTCCAGCTGCTTTAGGAATCTTCATGGTAGTTTTAATCCAAAATCTTGGTTTTAACCCCTTGTTATATAGTGTGATTGCTTTTGTACCAAGGCTTGTTGATGCTATAACTGATCCATTGATGGGTTTTATTTCTGATAATACCAAATCGACTTGGGGAAAAAGAAGGCAGTATGTTTTTATAGGCGGGATCATAACCGGTTTATCATTTATAGCTATGTGGCAGCTATATTCTGCAAACGGCATAGTATTTAATTTTTGGTATTTCTTATCTTTGTCTCTAGCTTTCTATCTTGGTATTACTATTTTCAGTATACCTTTTGTGGCCATGGGTTATGAGATGAGTGATGATTTTCATGAAAGAACTAGAATCATGGCTATATCTCAATTTATTGGTCAATTTGCCTGGGTAATTGCTCCGTGGATATGGGTAATTATTTATGATCCTGCTATTTTTATTGATCCTGAAACAGGAACACGACAGCTATCAATTATCATAGGTGTTGTCTGTACTATATTTGCAATAACACCAGCAATATTTATTAGATCTAAATCGACTCTTAATGATGATCATCTCATTCCAGTTAGCAGAGAAAATATAGGAAAAAGTTTTAAAAATATTTTTGTTATTTTTAAAGATGCTTATCAAAATATTCCTTTTAGAAAGCTTTGCATTGCAACATTTCTAGTATTTAATTCATTTCAAACCATCGCTGCTTTTTCATTTTTTATTATTGTTTATTATCTTTTTAATGGCGATGCAGGAACTGCAGGTATTTGGCCTACACTACATGGAAGTGTAGGAGCGATCTGTACTAGTTTTCTAGTAATACCAATTCTCTCAAAGATGGCTCAAAGGATAGGAAAGAAAAATACTTTCTTAATATCTCAAGGCATCTCAGTGATCGGGTATATTTTGTTTTGGTTTTTATTTATTCCAGGCAAGCCACACATGTTTCTATTTGCTTTGCCTTTCTTTTCTTTTGGTATTGGTGGATTATTTACTTTAATGATGAGTATGACCGCTGACGTATGTGATCTTGAAGAATTAGAGAATGGATTACCAAGAAAAGAAGCTTCTTTTGGAGCTATCTATTGGTGGATGGTCAAACTAGGAACAGCTATTGCAGGATTGTTCTCAGGTATTATCTTATATTCTGTTGGGTTTATTGCTGGAGCTGAAACTCAAACCGAAGGGGCTATGGATGGTTTGAGGTTTTTCTATTCAGCAATACCAATTCTTGGAACACTTGGAGCAATTTATGTTATGAAAGATTATGACATTGATGAGCAAAGAGCTGAGGAAATTAAAGCAGAGTTAATGCAAAGGAATGGTTACTAATAATGTCATATAGAAACGAAAAATTTTTATCTCTTTTAGGTAAAAACTTAGATAATTTAAGTGATGATGAGCTAAAAAAAATAGCTAAAGATATTTTAGATGACTCATTGCACGGACTTTGTTTTAGTTTATATGAAGATGGGCAGGGGCCTGGCTATGAGATAAGTGATGATCAGATCTTAAGAAGATTAAATATACTTAAGCCTTACACTAAATGGATTAGAACTTTTTCCTCACTACAAGAGCATGCAAAAATTACAAAATTTGCAAAAGAATTAGGCTTTAAGACTCTTGTTGGTGCATGGCTTAGCTCTGAAGATGAAAAAAATAAAGAAGAAATAATTGGTTTAATAGAGCTTTCGAATCAAGGTTATGTGGATGTTGCAGCAGTTGGTAACGAAGTTATTTATCGAAAAGAGCTCAGCGAAGATCAATTAGTAAATTATATAAACTATGCCAAATCAGCAATTAAGAACACACCTGTTGGGTATGTTGATGCCTATTATGAGTTTAGAGATAGACCAAAGATAACTGATGCTTGTGATGTTATTCTCTCTAATTGCTACCCATTTTGGGAGGGATGTTCTGCAGAATATTCATTGTTATATATGAAAGATATGTATCAAGAGGCTCTTAAGGCGGCAAATGGTAAGAGGGTTATTATTACTGAGACAGGTTGGCCAAGTGAAGGTAGTAATTTAGGCGGAGCTTATCCTTCATTTAAAAACTATCTTAAGTATTTTATAAATGCTCAACTATGGTCTAAAAGCGAAGACATCGAAATGTTTTATTTCTCCTCATTTGATGAATCTTGGAAGGTTGATTCAGAAGGCGATGTTGGTGCTTTTTGGGGGATTTGGGACAAGGAAGAAAATTTAAAATTCTAAGGTAAAACTTAATTTATATTTATTCTCATTTAATTTTTTTTGTGTATAATTCACAACTATTATGGCAGACAAGAAACAAGTAAAAGTATATTTAATTCCAGAAGGTGAGACCCGTGATCATCACACTTATCACTATACTGCTATAAAAACTAGAAAATTTACACTAGAGAATAAAAAAATGAGGATGAAGAAATTTAATCCTGCTAAAAGAGTTCATGAGTGGTTTGTGGAAGCTAAGCTACCGCCTCACAATTAAGATTCGTTTAGTCTAATCTCTGTAGACGATATATCGTCTCTAAAACTACCCTCATTAAAACCTGTGCATCTTGATCTAATTTTTTCAGGGATGACTATATCTTCGAGTGATATAAATTTATTTTCTACCTTTCTTCCAAAAACTAAAAAGTGAATATTATGATCATGAAATCTATCTATATGATCAAGCATGTCCTTGTTGCTAGAATAAAACTTTTCATCAAAAACCCTTAGCAAGGTATCAGCACCAATTATAAATACGCAATTTGGGAACATTTCAGCCTTCTCGCTGAATCTTCCCGCCGATGTCATAACCCAACTATCATTATCACCAAATTGATCAAGAGTTCTTTTAATTTCTTGGAATGTTAATGGAGGTTTGTCAGCATTTTTAGCACATATTTCAAATGTAGTTTGCATACCTGTTTTCTTTTCAGCAAGATCTCTCATTTGAAGGTGGCCTTCATGCAATGGGTTAAAAGAACCTGGAAAAATTAATTCAGGCTTTGAATTTGAACTAGAAACATAATTTACATCATTATTAAGTAGCTTGATCCAAGATTTCTCTGCCATTGTTTTATGAATATAAATATCTTCACCATGGTTTGGTTTTGCAACCTTAATACCACAGGCTTCTCCAAGTAAGTGCATAACATAGTCTGCAATAAGTTTTTCTTCTTCTTTTCTTGATCGCGTATTTTTATCCAATATACATTCTATAGATTTTGTATAAGAAGATGTTTGAAGGGCAATAAAGAACTTATGATCACCAATTTTTTTATAAGTCGTTGCTAAACTTGCTGTTATTGCAATACCTAAAAGGTGTTTTGATTTTGTATTTTTAGCAATACTCGAACATGATTTATATGCATTTGCAGCCATGCTTAAGCAAGTTTGCATAGAGCAATAATGGTCTGGTTTTTTATTAAGATATGCATCCATAGATTCTTTTGCATAGGGTATGTATGATTCTAAAATTGTATTTGAAGCACCTGGCACCTGAAGTAAGGATGATATGGCCTCAGTACCGCCCCCACTCGAAACAATAGCAACCTTGAAAGGACTTTGATGAATTTTTTGAATTATTTCTTGCATAGATACAAATTAATTTAAAACATTTTAACCCAATATTATTAATTAATTGTTAATATTATTCATATGCAATCATTACTCAAAAGCACTTTATTACTCATATTTTTTTCAGTAGATTTGCATGCATTTGAAGTGAAGAGAACTATTTTTGCCTTCTGGGATAAACCTGATGTTGTTCTTCATTATAAGCTTCCTCAAGAAATAAATGATGATACAAAAGTTCTTTTTATAATCCATGGTCAGGGTAGAAATGCATCAGATTATATTAACCATTGGGTCTCTATATCTGAAGGTAAGAACGTTCTATTGATTGCACCTGAATTTAAGAAAGCAGACTATAAGTATTTCTCACTTCTTGAAACTGCAACTTCAAATGGAGCTATTAAGCAAAACGATGATATGTATCTGAATAATTCCATTGATTCATTTTTTACGTATTTTCAAAGTAGATACAATATCCAAGCTAGTAAATACTCAATCTTTGGTCATTCTGCTGGAGGCCAATTCACTCATAGGTATTTACTCTATAGTGACAAACCGAGAGCTGAGAAAGCAGTTATTGCCAATCCTGGCTGGTATACATTTCTTGCTGGAGCAAGGTTTCCATATGGCATTACTGATTCGCCTATTGAAATAGATGGAGATGCAGTTAAAAATTTTTTAAGCATGAGAAATACTTTGCTTCTAGGGTCAGATGATCTGGGATCTAAAAGCCTAAATATGTCACCAGGTGCAATGAAGCAGGGCGAGAATAGGTTTGCCAGAGGTAATAATTACTTTAATTCTCTTATAGATATATCTTCAAATAACTCTATTCCTTTTCGATGGAATTATGAAGTAGTTCCTGATACCGGTCATGATTATAGAAAAATGTCTGATGCTGCATTGGAGATATTGCTTTAACTTAGGATATTTCTTTAAGAAATATTTTGCTTTTCAGTTTTACTTTTTCTTTAAAAGCATCATCAAACTTACCTAGAGTGTTATAAACAAGTTTCATTCTTGGATTTGAGGATAGAGAATTTGAATTTTCTATTAAAAAATTCCAATACAAATAATTAAAAGGACAAGAATCATCTTCAATAGTATTTTTAGGGTTATGTATACAAGAGCTACAATAATTAGACATTCTATTGATGTATTTACCGCTTGCAGCATAAGGTTTGGATCCAACAACACCCCCATCTGAAAAAGTTGCCATACCAAGCGTATTGGGAAGCTCTACCCACTCATAGGCATCTATGTAAACTGCCAAGTACCAATCACAAATTTGTGACGGACTTATTCCAGCTAACATTGCAAAATTTCCAGTAACCATAAGCCTTTGGATATGGTGGGCATAAGCATATCTTTTAGTTGAATCAACCGACTGTTGTATGCAATGCATGTCAGTATTCCCTGACCAAAAAAACTCAGGAAGCTTTCTTGAGTTTTTAAAATAATTCAGTTCTTTATAATGAGGCATATTTGACCAATAAATACCCCTGATAAATTCTCTCCATCCAATAATCTGTCTTATAAAGCCTTCTACAGAATTTAGTGGAATATTTTCAGTAGAGTAGAGCTTTTCGGCCTCAATCACGCATTCCATAGGGTCAAGTAATCCTGCGTTTAGGTATGCAGATAAAAGAGAGTGAAACATAAACGGTTCATCAGATTTCATTGCATCTTGATAAGATCCAAAATTTTTAAAATAAACTTTATAAAAACAGTTCATCTGCTCCCAAGCTTCATCGTGAGTAGTAGCCCAGTTAAAATTATCAATATCACCAAATGAGTCTTTAAAGATCTCATTTACCTCTACCATTACATCAACTATTACTTCATCAGTTTTTATATTATTTCTATCAGGTATTTCTTCTTTTATTGCAGATGCTCCCTTTCTATTATCTTTATCTAGATTCCATTTCCCCCCAATTGGTTTGTCACCTTCCATTAAGATCGAATATTTCTTCCTTATCCATCTATAAAAAAATTCCTGAATTAATGATTTTTTTCCCGTACTCCATGACTGAAAATCCTCATTGCTGCATATAAATTTAGTATCTTTGAGAACAATTAGCTCAATGGAGTTAATTTGACAAAAAAACATTAAATCCTTCAAGGTTTGAAAGTCTGAGGGTTTAGTGACGTATAGCTTATTAAATTCATTTTCTTGCAATAATTCTTTAAGGGTATCTTTTAGCTTTGAGGGTCGATTAGATATTTTCTTATGAATAATATTTTTTCTATTTATATTACTAATGAGCTTTCTAAAAGATGAAATCAAAAAAATGATTTTTTGTTTATGATGAGGAATATCATAAAAAGTTTGAACTGGTTCAAAATACAATAGGGTATCGTCTTTGTTTAAATTTTCGTACACAAGATTATTTTTAGATAGCTGGTCTGGAAATATTAAACCCAGAGATCTCATATGTTTAGAGCTATTGCAGCTTTTTTACCTGATTCGTATGCAGATTCAACTCTAGGAGCAATTGCCCAATCCCCTATTGCATATATATTGTTAGTAATTTTCATATAACCATCAGCAGTATAGTTAGAATCACAAAGCGCATACCTCCATCTAAAAACTTTTAATATGTTTCCAAATTGAGATCTTTTAACTTGCAACGCTTTAAGAATATCATCTTTTACGATATTTACTATTTTATCCTCATCCTCATCAAACAACTCATCACTATATTCACTTATAAAATGAGAATTAATTGTTAGCGCTGAAGATTCACAAAAAGATGAAGAAAGGGCAGACCAGCCAATTTTTTCTGAGATATTTTTAAATCCAGAGGTGCTTATTGGAAGTTTATTTTTTAAATTAATACCGACTGCTAAACATTTTGAATATTTAAGATTATCCATAAGATTGATTGGCAGAATTTGAATAAGTTGAGGTAATGGTAATGACGAAATAATCAAATCATATTTTTCTGCGTATCCGTTACTAAGGTAAATTTTGCTCTCAATTTTATCAATTTTTGTTATTTTGCAATTTTGATTAATAGTAAATTCCTTGAGAGCACTTTCAACAATTGATTGAAGGCCATTTTTGTGTACATAGAAATTAGATGAATCTACTAATTTATTTTCTTTGAAATCAAAAATAGACCCATTAAATTTTGTACATCCGGTGCTTTCCAATATTTCCTTGAAACTTAATGTCTTTGCATGAACATATTGAGCTCCTAGATT
>CBFHRY010000026.1:0-12459 GCA_965658385.1 Gammaproteobacteria bacterium | reverse complement strand
ATAATGATATTGGACTGAGTTAAAAATTTAAAACAATTCACAAGATTGGTTACATTAAATATTTTAGTATATTCAAATCCACCTGCTGCAACTTTATGCGCTATTGCGTTTATTGGAGCGCATTGATGCTTATTGATGATGACTGCATCAACTTGGGTTACTGCAGCAGACCTGACACAAGCCCCTAAGTTTCTTGGATCTATAACATTATCTAATATTAATATTAGTGGACTGCCTTTAAAGTTATTAATAAATTCTTTTAAATCTTTCAAATTAAGTTCAGGACTATTTATAAGGATAGCTTTTGGCTCTTGTTTTAATTTATTTGAGCTTTCATATGAAATACCTGTCTTATCAAGAAGAAGTTTTAACTGAGTCAATCTTTTATCATTTCTGTTGGCTGGCAATAAAACTTTTTTAATTTGCTCAGGATTATTTTCTAAAATACTTTCAATGCTATGGAAGCCAACTCTTGTATTTTTTTCTTGAATGTCCATCTTGAATCTTATGCTACTTTGGGACTAAGGTTATCTTTCTTTCTTCAGGGCTCACATTAGCTATTGTAACTAAAATCTTTTGTCCTAACTTATATTGCCTTCCATTTTTTTTACCCCTCAATACATTTACCTCCCTGTCGAAGTAATACCTATCACCGGGTAAATCAGAGACATGAAGCAAGCCTGAAACAAAAAAGTCATCAATCTCGCAAAACAGCCCAAAGTCTGTAACCCCTGTAACAACTGAGTGATATTCATTTCCTATAAATTGTTTCAAGAAGTAACATATCATTTGTTGAGTAACTTGCCTGGATGATCTCTCAGCGATTCTTTCAGCTTCTGACAGCTCGTTACAAATTTCCTCCGTCTCGTCTTTGTTAAACTCGCTCTTATTTCCATGAATGACATCTTTGATTAGGCGATGCACCATCAAATCAGGGTATCTTCTAATTGGAGATGTAAAGTGAGAGTACCTATCAAGCTGAAGCCCAAAGTGGCCTTTTTCAAGAGTAGAGTACTCAGCTCTTTTTAAACTTTGTAGCACAATGGTTTGAAGGGATTTGTTTAAATCTTTTGATCTCGCAAATTGAAGACATTGCTCCAATACATCTAAAGAGTTATTACCAAATTTTTTAGAAAACCCTTTAATAGAGAAGAAATTTTTTAAACTATCAAGCTTAATTTCCTCTGGCTCTTCATGAATTCTGTAAATACCAGATTTATAATGTTTGTGCATAAAATTAGCAGCACATACATTTGCTGCAAGCATTGATTCTTCAACCATTTGATGTGAAAACAATCTTTTCGGGAGGTTAATTTTATCAACATCTCCTAATTTATTTATTTTTAATGATGGCTCTTGGGCCTCTATTTCTAAAGCTTTTCTTTCCTGTCGTTTTCTCAATAGGATCCTTGTAAGTTTTGATAGTGCTACCAAAGAATAACCAATTTTTTTGTCGATACCAGAACTATTTTTCACTATAAGATTTACCTCATCATAGGTCATTCTTTTATGTGAATTTATTCTAGCTTCAAGAAATTTGTAGCTTTCTATATTTCCGCTAAATGAAATTGTCATTTCACATACAACAGTATTTCTATCCTTATTTGGAACGAGTGAACATAAGTCATTAGAAATTTTTTCAGGTAACATTGGAATTACTTTAGATGGAAAATATATGGAAGTTCCTCTATGCATAGCTTCTTTATCTAAGGCGCTTTTTGTTTTAACAAGTCCAGCAACATCAGCAATAGCAACACTCAAAATATATGAAGATTGACTCTCTATGCAATGAATGGCGTCATCAAAATCTTTTGCATCTGATCCATCTATTGTTACAAAAGGAACTTTAGTTAAGTCTTTTCTTTTATCTGACAAATTTAAATTTAATTTATCTAACTCTCTACAGACACTTTCACTCCACAAACTAGAAAGGTTATTTTCTTCAATTACCTGTGTTATTGCTTGCTCGATATTATTCATTTAGTGAGTTTAGTCTAAAAAATAGGAAAATTAGTAAAAGTAACTTTTTTATTAACGCAAATACTCAAAACTCAACCCAATAATTCTACCTCTTGGGTCATGAGCCCTTGTATCAAAACTAAAGTCAGGAGCGTCAAATACTCTTGGAGCAGATTGATCAAGAGCATTAGCTATAGATAGCTTGAAATATATTTTAGCACCCCTAAGTTCGAGATAACTTCCAACTGAGAAATCAAAAGTCAGAAAAGAATCTATTATATTCTTATAACCAAGGCTTTGACCTAAATCAGAAATTGTCCTGTAATTCTTATAGCCATCTAAATATCTAGCACTAATTTGATACTCATACTCATATTTTTTAAATTGCAGAGAAGCATTTATTTTGGTTTTTGGAAGAGAGTAGGTATGTGTATCATAGTTAAATCTTCCAACTCTATTCAAAAGCTTGGCTGGATCAGTGGCGTCGGGAGTTAAGAATTCGTAAAGCGTAGTTGATTCAACTTTTGCTGAAATTAAGCCAAGTTTTTTTGTATTAGTTTTTAAAAGCTCATATTTAAAATCAACTCCAGAAATCTTGGTGTCTTCTTCATTAAAATAAGTTGAAGTAACTCCTACAAGATCATTATTTTCATTTCGTGTAATATTGTTCCCAAACGGATCAAGATTAAGAATCGCTTGAGCGCTCTCTGCTTCAATTCTATCTTTAAAATTAATACCCCATAAATCAAGAGTAACCTTATGATTTCTGTTGGCATAAATTAAACCAAAGTTTGTATTTAAAGAGGTTGCAGGTTTTAAATTAGCATTCCCTAGCTTAGCCTGTCGTACAAATGAGGAGCCATCATCAAAATCCCTTACGCTGCCAAGAATTATTTCGCTTGAATACATTTGAGCCATAGATGGCATTGAAAATGAAGATCCTCTTGAAGCCCTTAGTGATAAATTATTACTAACTTCATAATGCAGAGATATTTTAGGGTCAAAAGATGAGGCAGAATTAAACCTCTCATATCTACCTGAAATTTTTCCATGAAGACTGCTTAATTTTGTATCTAGCTCAGCAAAAGCAGCATATCTGTTTCTTGATTCATTAATATTTACACCACCTCCCAGAAAGAAAAGATCTGCGGCCTTAAGAATTTGACCACTATTAGAGAATCTTGCTTCGCTGGTTTCGTCATAATTAATTTTAAGCTCTTCTTTATCTGCATAAATGCCATATGCCAATTGATTACTCTTGAAAGCTCTTCTGAAAATCAGGTCGAAGCTTTTTAGGCTTGCTGTTTTTTTTGATATTTCAGCACCAGAAATATAATCTATTAATTCATTAGTGTTATTTTCAGGATTAAAGATATCCCAAGACACCTCTCCAACTTGGGTTTCTTGAATAGTCACTCCATTTAATGCTTGTAAAAATTTAGAGTCTATTATGTCCGGTCTATTATGCTTATTTGAGTGATTGCTCAATGTCAAAGAGGCCTCAAGCTGAATACCTCCAGATAATTCTTTAGCAATTGTTTGATTGAAATTGTATTGACTAATATCTTTAGGAGATTCAGGAGACTCATATTCAGATCCCAGTGGCCTGCCATACCAAGTCACAGGAACATTAAATGGGCTACCACCTTGATTTGGTTGAATTTTTCTAGATAAAAAAGGTAAAGCAGGATAGGAGGGTGATTGAGGGTTATCATTTACTTTGACACTTGACAGTAAAAGTACCGCATTATATTCATATGTATCGGCTGCATAGCCAATATTTAAGAAAGCTTTTTTATGATTCTCGCTGTTAACAATATTGAATCTTTTGCCATAGTTAAAACCACAAGTTGTTGGGTTCACAAGAACTCCACCATTGTCCAGACAGTTTGGATCTGGAATTTTTTCTCCTTTTGTATATTCTCCAGCCCAAGGACCATCGGTAACAATGTCATCATCATGAACCTTGAAGGACCTTCCAAGGCCACTAATTGCCAATTCAGCTATGCCATTTATTTCAGAGGCTGACAAAGGATTTCTATCTAAGATATTAAGTCCAAGAGAATAATTCAGTCTATTTAACTTAAAACCTACAAGAGCGCTAATAGAAGCATCAGTCTGATTATAATTTTCAGTCCCATGATGCTCAAATCTAATTTTTAAACCTTCAAAATCATTATTTGTACTGATATTAACCACTCCAGACAATGCATCTGAACCATATATAGAAGTTGCACCTTCTTTAAGAATATCAATTCTATCAATAGCTATTTCAGGGATTATGTTTAGATCAATGTAACTATCTCCTGATGAAGATGGCGTTCCAGCAAACGTATGCCTTTTAGAATTAACTAGGATTAATGTAGATGAACTACCAAGACCTCTTAAATTTATAGATGCCATGCCCTGATCAAACCCATCAAGACTATTAGTTTGAAAGTGAGAGCCTAGAGAAGAGGAGATATATTTACTAATTTCAGCTACATTTGAAATATTTAATTTTCTGTAAGCATCTTCATTAATAGTATCTAATGAATGCAATCTTTGTTCAGTTTGTTTAATAAATGTTCCGGTTACAATTACCTCATCAATCATTTCTTCTGCATAAGTAGCGAATGAAATCGATAACAAGGAAAGTATTAAGCTAAATTTTTTTTTCATTAATTATTATAAAAGGTGATTTTACAGGAAGACTCAAATACCTGTAACTAGATTACGATTTTCTTAGATTTTAGTTTTCGTGACAGTCACAATTTGATTGCTTGCAAATTTGGTAATTCTTATAATGACAGTAAACAACTAGAATTGAACCAAACATAGTCATAACCAGTTCTCCGTTTTCACCTAATAGACTTTCGCCAGCAAGTACGGCAAGAACTAAAATGGCCAAACCAATAATCCCGATTGGAATAAAGCTCATACTTTTATGATTTTTATAGCCAAGGCTAAGAGCCAAAAGGCTTGCTGGAATCGTAAGAAAAAGAATAACTTTATGAATTAATTCGCTTTCAACAGACATTGAGATAGCGCTATAAGATAAGACAATTAATGATGGCGCAAACAAACAATGCACTAAACATACTGTCGATAATGTCATTGCAAACTTGTCAGTGAATAATTGTGTTTTCATTTGTTCTTTAAAAAAAATCCCCAAATCCACGGATTATGTGAACTTGGATCATCATACAGATAAAATATTTAATTAGAAAGTTAAATTAAACTTCACTCCATAATTTCTTCCAGGTAATGGCACCTCATTTTTGACAAAGGAAGAGTGATTTCTTGCAACTTCATCAAGAAGATTATTACCAAATAATGATAGCTTAAGAACAGAGCTGCCACTTAGATCAATTGTCTTAGTAACTCTAGTATCAAGCATTTGATATCCATCAGTTGCAGACTCGCCTTCGCCAAAATCATTTTGTTTTTCAACATCTTTTAGATTCAATTTGAAAAGTAAATTATCTTGCTTATATGACAAAGAATAGATATTTCTTGCTGGGTTGATTCTAGGTACATTATGTCCATCAGTAAATTGTGCATTGATAACATCTCTTCCATAGGAAAGAGTCAATTTACCTGATCCTAATTCAATAGTTCTTCCAATTTCTATTTCGTAGCCATCAAATTCTGCATCTTCTTGAACATAATTTGCATGAATTAGATTGCCATGATCATGATCATCATGGTCATCACCATGATCATCTTCATCGCCATGGTCTTCATCACCATGATCTTCGTCATGATGGTCATCTCCATGATATTCATCCTCATCCATTAGAGCTATATAGTTATCTACATCATTAATGAAAAAACTTGCATACGCATAGTAATCACCATTCTCATAGTTGAAAGTAATATCAAGATTATTTGATGTTTCGCTATTTAAGTTTGGATCACCAACCTCAAAACGACCAGTTGCCATGTGAGGGCCGTTCATAAATAATTCAATAACAGAAGGTAATCTTTCAACACTTGCGAAGCCTAGAGTAACATCCAGGTTATCAGTTAAGTCTCTGCCAATATTTACAGCAAAGCTAGTTGTATTATCATCAATACTGTATCTATCTAGATCACCATCCTCATGAGATATGCTTCCAGTTCTATCGATTTGATCTAGCCTGACTCCAAAATCAACATGAAAGGGTTCATAGTCTTTACTAACGAAATAACCCAATGTTAGTTCTCTATTATTAGCAGGATTCATGAAAGCCTCTTCTCCAAATATTGATGTATCTTCATCCACAAAGTTAAATGAAACTTTTTGACTAATCTCATCACTAGACATATCAAATATTGCTCCGTACTCAGTTGCATTATTTAGGAATGTTGTTGGTGCATGACCCTCATGCTCATCTTCATCACCATGCTCATCTTCATCATGATCTTCATCACCATGCTCTTCATGATGACCTTCCTCAGCGTGAGCTTCAGTCAAAGAATAGTCGGAACTTCTAAAAGTATAATCAACTTTGTTAACTAGAGAACCATTTACATTATTTGAGCCTTTAAGCGTAAGACTCTCAGAATCAGTAGTTGAAAAAATTCTTTCTTCTCCATGCTCACCATGCTCATCACCATGCTCATCACCATGGAAAGGAATGCCATAAATACTTTCAAGGTTATCAACAGATAGGCCTATATAACCCCAATCTCCAGTTTTTGATATACCAAATTTAGTTGCCTCAGAAGCAAAATCTGAGTTATTAACATAACCCATATTCTCTTCATGCTCATCACCATGATCACCATGATCACCATGATCATCAAGATCATCATGATCCTCTTCTTCGTGAATAATAGCTCCATTTGGAATGTCATAATTTCCAAATTCTGTATTTTTATATCCAAAATTTACATTAAACCCATTAAAATTATTTTTATAATTAAAGTACTCTGAGCTTCCATCATTAACAGATTGAGTTTCATATCCAGCAGCAAACTCAGCTCCATCAAAGTCCATTTCAGCAATACAATCATCAACAATATTTATGATTCCGCCAATAGTTCCATTTGCATACAATAATGAAGACGGGCCTTTAACAATCTCAATTTGGCTTATATCATTCAAATCAACATCATTTAAGTGATCAACTCCTAGACCTGATACATCTCTATTAACCATGCCATTTTTTAAAATCTTAACCCTAGGTCCTGACATACCTCTTATTATTGGCTGTCCAACTGCTGAGCCATAATCTGCAATTGAAATACCTAAGTATCCATCTATAGCTTCGCCCAGACTTGTTGTAGCGCCCTCTAAAATTTCGTCACCATCAATAACATATAAAGGTTTATCAATGTGACTTGTATCTACTAATGCAGATGTGACCACGACAGTTTCTTCAACAACCTGTTGAGAATTTGTGTCGATTGAAAAAAACGCCATTAAAACGATTAACGCGTTAAAAAATTTGTTCATATGAACTCCTTAAAAAAATTAAAATTAATAACTATTGAATTTAATTTTTTGGTGGAGCTCTTGAGTAAAAGTAGTTTGTATTAGGGGATTGAAAAGTTTGGTTTAAATCTTCATCAATTTTTTCAAGAAGAGTTTTACCAATAAGGCTGGGTTTATTTTGATTAATATCAACAGTCTTATTTTCGTTATATTGACACTCAATTGATGTTTCTTCTTCTGAAATATGATCATGAATAAGTGAATCAGCTGAAACAGATGTAATAAATAGCAATCCAGCTATTAGTAATAAAAGATTATTTTTACCTGTCTTCATATTTTAATCATGCTTTAGACATACTAAACCAGATACGTCTCCATTTTTAAGGTCAAGAAGTGTATCAGTTGCTTGAGATATATGTCTAGACTCAACCTCAACAGGCTCAATTTTTCCAGATCTAACTAGCTCCATCAGCTCTTTCATTTCTTGCATGCTACCAACATAGGCTCCAGTTATAGACCTTGCAGTAAAGGTGTGAAGCGGAAGCTGAAGATCAAATTTTCCGCCTAGCAGTCCAACAAGAATATAATTTCCTCCCTTATTAAACCCAAACAAGCTATATCCAAAGTTCACAGATGATTCAGAGCCGACAAAATCAATGACTGCGCTCACTGAGCCGTTTAATAGCTCTATTATTTTTTTTGCTGCTCCCTCATGAGTAGAATTTATTACTTCACTTGCTCCAGCTTTCTTAGCTATCGCTAATTTCTTATCATCTATATCAACAACAATCGGGTTGATGTTATATGCAGCTTTTGCAATCTTTAAGGCTAAAAGTCCTAAACCGCCAGCACTTATAATAACTATATTATTTTGATTTGGTTCCAAGTTAGCTTTTTTGAGAGCACTATATGCTGTAAGACCCCTGCATGCATAACTGCCTGCTAATTCTTCAGGAGTATCACCTGCATCAAATAAATATCTTGCATCTTTAACCAAAACATATTCAGCATGCCCTCCGTTGACATTAATACCAAGGTTTTGCGCAGTAAAGGGGCCGCAATAATGTTCCATATCTCTTTCGCATTCATAGCATTCACCACAACCAATCCAAGGATACACAACATATTTATTTCCAACTTTTACATCCTGAACCTCTTCGCCAACCTCCACAAGCTCTCCGTAGATCTCATGACCCATTGCTAATGGTTGAGTAAGTCTAGAGGGAATTTTTTCATCATTGCCTGCATCGAAATATCCATCATGAATATGAACATCAGAGTGACAAACCCCACAGGCAATAGTTCTAATTAAAACCTCTTTTCCTTTTGGGATTGGTTTATCTGAAATAATTTCTTCTAAGGGAAGACCATCTTCAATGACTTGGTAAGATTTCATACTTGTAAGTATCTCATGTATCTATTTCTTTATAACTAACAATAGTTTTTTTATTTATATCTTCCCATCTTTTTTTTTCAACTAAATAACAAAGAATAGATTCAGAATCACTACTTTGTTTAAATGAAAAGTCATTAGGAATTTCTGATGGGTGCAGGGAGCAAATTTCTTTAATCTGCCTTCCGCTCTTTAAAGATTTAAAAGTTATTTCGACTTTGCCATTTTTTAGACTATCGATAATTTCGCTCATTTAATTAATCATTAGAAATTGTTATGAAATTATATGGTATTTGATTAAATGTTTTAACAACATATACTAATCGTATGAAAATTATATACATAAAACATATATTAAGTTTTGTTTTAATTGCATCGTTATCTCAATTTATTTCTTCAGAAAATGAGCCTTTCAAATCAACTTATTTTCCAATGCCTTATTCAAATGTTTTATTTCAAAATGCAAATATCTTTGATGGAGATGGGAATAAGTTTTTAGATACTGACCTTATCATTCAAGACGGAAAAATTGTTGCAATAGGCAAAGATCTTCCAAAATCAAAAGACATCAAAGTTATCGATGCAACAAATAAATGGATTACGCCCGGAATTATAGATATTCATTCGCATATGGGGGTTTATCCTGCTCCCTCAGTAAGAACAAGTTCAGACGGCAATGAATCAACAAGTCCTGTAACTGCCGACGTTTGGGCTGAGCATTCTATATGGGTACAAGATCCTCAATTTGCTCTTGCATTAAAAGGCGGAGTCACGACTTTTCATGTTTTACCTGGCTCGGCAAATCTTATTGGTGGTAGAGGAGTGACAGCAAAAAATGTTCAACGAAACACTATAAATTCAATGAAGTTTCCTGATGCACCTCATTCTTTAAAAATGGCTTGTGGTGAAAATCCAAAAAGAGTTTATGGCAATAGAAGTCAAGCACCATCGACACGCATGGGAAATGCAGCTGGTTATAGGAAATCATGGATTAAGGCTACAAGTTACTTGAGCAGATTAGAAGAATATGAGTCAAAATCAGAAGAGGCTAAAGAAATGGGGTACAAGCCTCAAAGAGATCTTGAGTTGGAAACATTAGCAGGGGTTCTGAGGGGCGATATTTTAGTTCATAACCATTGCTACAGAGCTGATGAGATGGCGGTCATGATAGATATAGCTAATGAATTTGGATATGAGATTACTGCATTTCATCATGCCGTTGAGGCATACAAGATTGCAGATTTGCTGGCTGATAACAATATTTGTGCAGCATTATGGGCTGATTGGTGGGGATTTAAGCATGAGGCATATGACATGGTGCAAGCAAATGTTGCCATAGTCGATCAAGCTAGAAACGGGAAAGGCTGCGCTATAGTTCATTCTGACAGTGAGATTGGAATCCAGCATTTAAATCAGGAAGCATCAAAAGCCTTAGCAGCAGGAATAAGAGCAGGCTTTGATATCTCTGAAGCCAGGGCTATGAAATGGATAACAAGCAATCCCGCCAAGGCAGCAGGAATTTACGATGTTACCGGATCTCTTAAAGTTGGTAAAAATGCAGATATTGTTTTATGGAGTGGAAATCCATTCAGTGTATATACCTTGGCAGAGCAAGTATTTATAGATGGAGCATTGGCATACGATAGAGATTCGGGCTATGAGCCAGCGTCTGACTTTGATCTTGGAATTCTAAATCCAAATAAAAATAGGATAGAAGAATGATGTTAAATTTTAGATTCAAAAAATATCTTGCAACTTTTTTAATTATCTTTGCAAATAGCATTAGCGCAGAAGAAGTATTGATTACAAATGCTAATATCTACGACGGCAAATCTGATGAACCTTTCATAAGCAACATTTATATAAAAAATGGCAAAATTAAAAATATTTCAAATAATTTATTTGATGTTGAAAATGTAATTGATGCTAGCGACATGATCGTTACACCAGGTTTTATTGCAACTGACACTGAGATTGGCATTGTTGAAATAGGTGCACTTAGTGTTACCCGAGACGATAGACCATCAATGTACAACATTGGGTTTTCTGTATTTGATGCTTTTAATCCAAATTCAACATTGATACCTTGGAATAGAGCGAATGGAATTACCTCGGCTATAACTTTACCTAAATATTCATCAAGCCCAATCGGAGGGTTGGGTTCTTTTTTTGATCTAGATAGCAATCTAAATATTTCTGGAATTAAAGACATGGTTATGGTTGGTAGAGTTGGTGGAAGCTCATCTGGCTCTAGAGCTGAGACTTTTGCTCTTATAGAAGATTTATTAGATCTGGCTTTCTCAATTGACTCTAGGGTTATCAAATCAAATGCTGAAATAATAAAATTTATGAGTGAGATGCCTCTAGTGAGTCATTTAGATCTTCAAATAAGAGATATTCATGCGTTATATAAACTAGCAAACACAGACTTACCACTAATAATTGAATCAAATAGAGCCTCTGACATATTAAAGCTGATTGATCTAAAGAATAAATATAATTTAAATTTAGTAATAATGGGTGCTCAAGAAGCTACTTTGGTTATTGAACAATTAAAAGATAGTGATATACCTTTAATAGTCAATCCAATAAACAATATTCCGAACTCATTTGACGAGCTTGCATCAAATATTAATGCCTCAGCGAGATTGGAGGATGCAGGAATTACATTAATGTTTAATGCGCCAAGAGATCATAACTATCATTTAATAAGACAGGGTGCTGGAGTGGCAGTTGCTAATGGAATGTCATACTCTGGGGCAATTAAAGCTCTATCAAGCAATGTTTCAAAAACTTTTAAACTTGGTTCGAAGGGGTTAATCGAAGAGGGAGCATCGGCAGATTTAATGATTTGGGGTGCAGATCCATTGGAGCCATCAAGCATGCCTATAAAAGTATTTATCAATGGAATAGATACAGATTTAACAACAAGATCATCAAGACTTAGGGATAGGTATACTAAAAATTTAGATAAACCAAATATCTATAGATAAAAAAACCCATCTAATGATGGGTTTAATATTTAAACTGGAGCCACCTGTCAGATTCGAACTGACGACCTGATGATTACAAATCAACTGCTCTAGCCAACTGAGCTAAGGTGGCAAAAAAATGTATTATATACAAATTATTATTTTGGGAAAGGGCAATTTGTTCCTCCAATGCCACAATAGCCATTAGGATTTTTAGCAAGGTATTGTTGGTGGTATTCTTCAGCAAAAAAATATTCTTCTTTTTCTAATATTTCTGTAGTTATCCCCCCTAAACCTTGAGTATTCAGAGCTGCTTGATATTTATGCATTGAAAGTTTGGCCGCCTCAAGATCATCAGCAGAGTAACAAAAGATTACAGATCTATATTGACTGCCAATATCATTCCCCTGTCTCATGCCTTGGGTTGGGTCGTGACATTCCCAGAAAACTATTAGTAGTTGATCTAAGCTTATTTTAGCGGGGTCATAAGTTACTTTTACAACTTCTGCATGACCGGTGTTTTCATAACAAACTTGTTCGTATGTTGGATTGTCTAATGACCCTCCGCAATAACCAACAGACGTTAAATAAACACCCTCAAGTTCATAAAATTTTCTTTCAACTCCCCAAAAGCATCCTGCGCCAAAAGTTATTTCATTAAATCCATGCGGAGCCTCTGATCTAAGATCAATGTTACTTAAGTAATGATTCATTTAATATGCACCTTTTATAGA
>CBFHRY010000025.1:1630-12654 GCA_965658385.1 Gammaproteobacteria bacterium | reverse complement strand
TATAAAATTTTCCATTTCTAAATATGTATTAAATTAATCTTAATTTATATCGCATTTACTTGAATTAAGCAAAGTGAAAGTAGCTATTTTTGTATACGATCTTTGATGAAATATGGAGTATAGATTAAGAAAAAGACTGAAATAGCCAAAGGCACTAAAACAAGTAGATGAAATGGAGGTTCTGGGAAAATATCCATCGGGCTTGCACCAGCTGGTTTTGCCATCAAGTACCAGAAGTTTGCAGGCTCACCTAATATTAGATTTATTATGTAAGTTATTGGTAATAATATGCATGCAGTAATAAATGAGACAGTAAGTATGTCTTTTGCATAAGGCCTGTTGTTAAGAGCTATAGTTGCATACATAACCCCTATAACAATCATTCCGTGACCAATCATGAAAAATACATAATCTAAATCATGGTGAGATATATCAGGAGTAATAATAGCTGCCGAAGCCCCAGCTATACCCCAAAAAAAGGCACACTTATATAAAATTTTTGGACCACCCAGTAGAAACCAGGCTAAAAAAATCTCAGAAAGATCACACATATGAAATGGGAGAACTTCTCTCCAGTTATATGGGTTTTCAAGAATATATAAATCTTTGAAAGGTGAAATAATTAGATGAGCCAAAATAATATATGCAATAGTTTTTGTTATTACAGATTTTTGAGCATCAGATTTTTTTTTATAAATTAATGGTAAAAAAATCGTAACAGCAAGAATGCCTACGATAGTAATAATATGTATATTTCCAAATAATATAAAAGGGCTGGCAGTCATAAAATGCTCTCAATGAAATATTAATTATTCAGATTATAGTGATTTTTTATCAATTTATAAAAAAAACGACTATTTAAATTTTTTTAAATTAGTTTTTTAAAGCATCTAAAACAATCTTTTCTGAAAGAATCGCTGGGAGAATGGATGGCTTTTCCATTCCTGGCTTCCAATAAACATACAAAGGGACTCCACTACGTCCATATTTATTTAGAGCATCAAGTATGCTTTTATCTTTATTTGTCCAATCAGCAACAACATACTTTATATCGTTTGCTGCCATAAATTCTTTTACTTTCATTCTAGATAAAGCAACTTTATCGTTTGCCTGGCAGGTTATACACCATGCAGCTGTATAGTTAATAAAATATGCTTGTTGTGATCCTTGAAACTCTTCTTCAATACCAAAATACCATGAGTCAATCGAATCATTTAATCTAGATGAAGTCTCTTGGATTGTTGAAAAATTATTTATTTGGGTAAATAAAAATAGAATGGTTAGTAAAGATGATCCAAAAATAATAATCTGATTTCTAAATGTTTTATAGACCCACATAAAAATAGAAACTACAAAGAAGCAAATAAGTAAAGTAATTAGCTGATCAGAATTCACCTGAATACTAAAAACCCATACAAGCCACAGAGATGTTGCAAACATCGGAAATGCAAAAAACTCTTTTAGTGTTTCCATCCATTTACCAGGCTTTGGTATTGATGATATTAAACCTGGGTTAGCAGTTAAAAGCAGATATGGGAATGCAAAACCCAACGCAAGTGATAAGAATACTGGCAAGGTGATTATTGCAGGTTGAAGGATAGCATAACCAATAGCTGCACCCATAAATGGAGCTGTACATGGTGAAGCCACTATAACAGCCAAGACCCCTGTAGAAAAAGAGTTCATATAGTTTGGATTCACATTAGGTGATGTGCCCAATCTTGTGAGAGAAGACCCAATGTTTATATCCATTAGAAGCACAAGACCAATAAAGAACATTATCAAAGCTAAGATACTAACCACTACTGGAGACTGAAGTTGAAAACCCCATCCCAGAACACTTCCAGACTGCTTTAATAAAATAATAGCTAATGCAATTGTTAAAAATGTTAACACTACGCCAAAAGCAAAGCTCAGTGAATGCAAACGAACTTTTGATAGGGATTCACCGCCCATAGCAACAAAACTTAGAACTTTAAGAGATATTACAGGGAACACACATGGCATAAGATTCAATATCAAACCGCCAATAAAGGCAAAAAGTACCGCCTGCAATAAATTTAATTCATCAAATAATTCAATTTCAGTGGTATTTACTAAACTGGATTTAACCTTGAATGGCTTACCATCAATTACAACTACTCCAGATATTTCTGATAATTTAGAGCTGTCAAATAATTGGATTTTTAAAGAATAGCTATACTCTTCTTCTGTAAGTTTTTGGACTGCTGCATGCTCAACAACATTTTCAATATCAGAATAAAAATATACTTGATCTATGTTTTTATCAGTTTTTGAGAATTTTAATTCTAGAGTATTGCTTGAGAGATAAGCCTCTGTTGGCAAGGTAATATTTGGAACCTGCTCAATAAAAAAATCTAATTTATTATCAAGCGGGATATCTGCAATAGAAGTATTTATGTATGCCTTCTCTGGTATGCAAACATCTGCGCATATCAGAAAATCTACAGACACACCTATTTCTTCATTTGTATATAACTCATTTTGAATTACTTTGAATGGAAAAATTACTTCATTGTTATATCCGTATGTCATAAGAGGTGGATACGGAATCAATTCAGGTTTAGGCCAACTTATTTGATCAAGCTTAAACCGATTTGGTAGCTCCCAAACTATTTCAAGGGGCCCCCCTGAATCGCCAGGATTTTTCCAATAAGTATGCCAGTTTTTATCAAGTTCGAATTTAATGCCGATATATGAGCCATCAGCTTTAAGGTCATATGAATTTTTAACTAAAGAAACATTTGCATGACCGGTATCTATGACAATCTGATTTGCAAATAGTGAAGGAAATAAGAAAATTAGAAATAGAATTTTTTTCATATTTAATCTTATCATTTATAAAAAATTTAATTGAAGGATGGCTTCAGGCCATCCTTCAAAAGATAGTTATTATTTTTTACCAAGAATTTTCTTTGGTGTCTTGATATCAATAATTTTTGGTTTTTTCTCTTCTGGAATTATTTTTTCAAGATTGATTAACAATAATCCATTTTCAAGTTCTGCACCTTGAACAACAACATCTTCAGCCAAGGTGAATTGTTGCTTAAATGCTCTTTTTGCAATGCCTCTATAGACTAAGCTATGATCCTCATCATTGTTGTTGTTTTCTGGACCATCATAACTAACTGTAAGAATACCGTTTGTTAACTCAATCAAAATATCATCTTTTGAAAGTCCAGCTACCGCTATCTCAATCTCAAATATATTTCCTACTCTTTTAATATTATATGGTGGGTAACTTGAAGACCTTTGTGACGATTCAGATAACCTCTGAAATCTATCAAATAAAGGTTCAAAACCAAGTACCCTAGTGGTAAAAAATGGGTCTGTAAAATTTAACATCATAATTGTCCTCCTTAAAGCGACATTTGTAATTGCATCCTATTTATAGGCATGCGGTTTATATGTGAAGACCCTAATGGCATCTTCAATATTTATATGGGGATTATTTAATTATTTTTCAATACTCTATTTAAAACAAAAAATTAAATGTGATAATGTATTAAGTGAACTTAATGCAATAAAAACTGTCTATATTTTATGAGAATAATTTATCTAATATTAATACTATTCACTTACAACGCTTTTTCTTCAGATGAGATAGAAATAAATACTGATGATATTTGGGCTCTAGATGTTAGAAGTAATAAATTTTTTCGTAACGGAGAAGTTTTATTTCAAATGCCACAAGATGCTTTGCATACTTATCGCGGAAGAGAGTATGGTGACTGGAATGAATTCTCTTTTATAGACTCAAGAAGGTTAATCAAGTTAAAAAAGGGCGATCGCATTAAAATTGTCGAGTCTTATTTTAACTCGGATGTATTTAAGGTAATTCTTTTAGACGGATTTTATAAAAACAAAACTTATTATGTAATTACAGATGATTTGCATAGAAAGTATAAAAAACTGGAGACAAGCTAATGAAGAAAGGTATTTTAATTGTATTTATAGGAGTTTTTATTTCTAGCTGTGTGAATATGTCACAACAGCCAAATATTGTTTCCAGAAATGATGTGCAAAGACAGCAAAGTATTACCTTGGGTACTATCATCGATATTACAAATGTAACAATTGAAGGTGATAGAAGATTGGGTGCTGCTACAGGTGCAGCTATTGGTGGAGTTGCTGGTAAGAATGTAACCGAATCTGATACTGAGTCTGATATTGCATCAGTAATTGGAGCTTTGGCTGGAAGTGCAATCGGAGCAAATATTGGCTCATCACTAACTAAGAAAAATGGTGTAGAGCTTTTAATCGAGACAGATTCAGGGAGGCTTGTTTCAATAATACAAGAAATAAGTGATATAAGATTTGAAAACAATCAAAGAGTTAGAATTATCAAAAGAAATGGTAAATCAAGGGTTTTACCAATCCAGTAGATGACTAATGAAAATTTTTCAGATATTTATAATAAAGCGCTAGATTTATTATCAAGAAGAGAGCATTCTCAAAAAGAAATTAAATCAAAGCTTCACAATAAGTTTAGAAACACAGATGAAATCGATGAGGTTATTAAAAAGCTTGTAGCTAACAACATAATTAATGACGCTCGTTTTACAGAACATTACTTAAATTCAAGAAAAAGAAGAGGCTTTGGCTCTAAAAAAATATCTTATGAGCTTCTATCAAAAGGTATTAATGAGTCAATTATTGATGAGGTGCTAAGCAATACAGATGATTGGAAAGAATTGGCCAAAAAAGAGTTTAATAAGAAGTATAAAGACGGCCCATCAGATGATTTTAAAATTAGATCAAAGCAAAAGAATTTCTTGCTAAATAGAGGGTTCTCTTTTGAAGAAATTGAATCTGTTTTTAGTTAGGTCATGTTATGATCATCGTGTATGTCATACGAGGTATTAGCAAGGAAATATAGACCATCTAACTTTGAAGAAGTTGTTGGTCAGTCTCATATAATTCAAGCACTTTCTAATAGCATCACCCAAGATAAAATTCACCAGGCATATATATTTTCAGGAACTAGAGGCGTTGGAAAAACCACCCTTGCAAGAATTTTATCAAAATGCCTAAATTGTCTATCAGCAAAAACACCTGTTACTGCACCATGCGATACTTGTAATTCTTGCGTTGAGATAAAAGCGGGCAGACATTTAGATTTCTTAGAAATTGATGCTGCATCAAAAACAGGTGTAGATGATATGAGAAGTCTTTTAGAGACGGTGCAATATAAACCCTCGACTGGAAGATACAAGATATACCTTATAGATGAAGTTCATATGCTATCTACTAGTAGTTTTAATGCTTTACTTAAAACGCTTGAAGAACCTCCACCACATGTGGTTTTTATATTTGCAACAACTGATCCAGAAAAAATTCCAAAAACTGTTCAATCAAGATGCTTGCAGTTAAACCTAAAAACCATAGGCAAACAAGCTTTAACAGAGCATATGCTTAATATTGTAAAAAAAGAGGACATTAAGCATGATGAGGAATCATTAACATTGATAGCAGATTCAGCAAAAGGTTCAGTAAGAGATGCTTTAACTCTTTTAGATCAGTCTATAGCTCATGGAAATGGAGCGCTAAATGAACAAGATGTAAGAAATCTTTTAGGTACAATTGATGGTGCCATGATAGGTGATCTTGTTTCAAGTATTATCAATGGAGATCCTGAAAAATCCTTTAATATCTTTTATCAAATTGAAGAACTTAACCCTGAGTATGAAAATATTCTTAAGAGTATGGTTAGCTTTATTCATGAAGTCTCATTAGAGCAGTTCCTAAAAAATTCAAATGATGAAAACATAATCAAAATTGCTGAGAGAGCAGATAAAGAATTTATACAATTAGTTTATGAGATTGCCGTCAATGCGTATTCAAAATTCTCCATCCATCCAGAACCTAAACAGGCTCTAGAAATATGCATCTTGCGAATGCTGGCCTTTAATCCAATTGCAAGTATTCATGAGAGCTCATCCGCTACTAATGCAAAAGAAACGCCTGAAAAAAAAACTCTAAATATTGAGCAATCATCCAGCAAAGCAGACCATAAAAATCAAAATATTGATCAAAAGACTGTAAATACTAAAAATAATGACTTTTTAAAAATAATTAACTCAAATAATGAGTGGGTTAATGTTTTCAATAAGCTTCAAATGAGTGTTTTTGCAAAAAATTATTTTGGTCATTTAGTATTTATAAAAATGGAGAATAATAGAATTTATCTTGAGGGAGATATTGAAAATAATAAAATACCTAAAAATGTTAAAGCAGAATTTGAGAAAGTGTGTACTGAATTTTTTAAAAAAGATATCAAAATTGATATGTCGCACTCAACAAAAAAAGGTGGGCCATTATTTATTAAAGAACAGGAAGATATCGTTAAACAGAATGCAGCTGAAAATAATATAAAAAATGACGACTCTATCAAAGATTTTATGAATAGATTTGATGCAACTTTAAAAGACAAATCAATTAAACCCATTAACTAGTATGAATAATGATCTTTTAAATGATTTAATAAATTCATTAACAATACTGCCTGGGGTAGGAAAAAAATCTGCACAGAGAATGGCTCTTTATTTGTTAGATAAAAATAAGGATGGAGCTTCTTTATTATCAAAGACACTTCAGGATGCAGTTGAAAGTATTGATAGATGCAATAGGTGTAGAATGTTAACCTCAAATGAATTTTGCAAAGTATGTTCAGATACATCAAGAGACTCTTCAAGCATTTGTGTAATTGAAAATCCATCAGATATGCTGGCGATTGAATCTACAGGAGGTTTTCGTGGTAAATATTTTGTATTACTAGGAAGGCTATCACCAATTGATGGAGTTGGCCCAGAAGATTTAGGGATTGACCAGCTTTTAAGACTTATCGAAAAAGAGAATATTTCTGAGGTAATTTTGGCAACAAGCTCCACTGTTGAAGGTGATGCAACAGCCATGTTCATTAAGGATCATATAAAAGATGTAAGGGTTTCAAGAATTTCTTATGGAATACCGATTGGTGGGGAGCTAGAATATGTCGATGGAAACACTATTGCACGAGCAATTCAAGGGAGAGTAAATATAGATGTCGATTAAGTCAGATAAATGGATTAAAAAAATGTCACTTGAGAAGGATATGATTGCACCTTTTTCTGAAAATCAGATACGCGTTGATAATGAAGGTAATAAATTAATTTCATATGGAGTATCAAGCTTTGGTTACGATGTTAGATGTTCAAATGAATTTAAAGTTTTTACCAATATTCACTCCGCAGTAGTCGATCCAAAAAACTTTGATGCAAATAGTTTTGTGGACATTCAATCTGACGTATGTGTGATTCCCCCTAATTCATTTGCCCTTGCAAGGACTGTGGAGTATTTTAAAATCCCCAGAAAAGTTTTAACTATCTGTCTTGGAAAGTCTACTTATGCAAGATGTGGGATCATAGTTAACGTAACACCCTTAGAGCCAGAATGGGAAGGGCATGTAACTTTAGAATTCTCAAATACAACCAACCTTCCAGCTAAAATATATGCTGGAGAAGGTGTAGCTCAAATGATCTTCTTTGAATCTGATGAAGATTGTGATGTCAGTTATAAAGATAGGGGCGGGAAGTATCAGGGACAAACTGGGGTTACATTACCCAAGACTTAATATTTTCTCTAATGTAAGAGTATCTGTTCTTTTTGGGCTTACATCTTTAATTTCTACAAACATATAACCAAGTTCTTTTGCCATTAAATATGTAGTTTTTCTATCTTCATTCTCTCTAAGCCTTGTTACTTCTATGCATGAATATTGCGTGTCACCAACATTACATATTTTATTCTCGGATGTAACTTTATAATCATTAGATTCTATAGATCCATTTTTTATTTCAAGAAGATTTAATTTAAATTCCTTAAAACCATTTAAGATCATGATCCTAATTTGGATTTGTGCATTAAGAGGATCAACAACAGGTATCTCAGGTGCCTTTAATATCCATTCATCCCGTCCTTTTGAGCTCATTTGGTTTGAATTAGCATCAATTAAAATCTTTTGATCACGATTCACAAAACCAGGCTTAATTTCAATTTCATAGCTTTTTGTATATACAGCATCAGCTTGAATATTAAAAACTGTTTTAAAGTAAAGGCGTGCCAATGTACTTTTGGCTTTAAAAGTTAAGGATGATTCTTCTTCATCAATCTTTAATTGTCGAACACCTTTAATATCTATTTGAGACGATTTAAACCTATACTCAGCCTTATAATCATCAATCGCATAGGAGTACGTTGAAAAAATTAAAGCTAGGAAAGTAATTTTATACATTGTATCTAATTTTTAATATGCCATCTGTCAATTCAATATCTTTAAAAGCAACCTTATCATTAAAGTGTTCTAGATAGATTTTTTCTTCACATATATATTTTATGACAAGTGGATATAATAAATGTTCCACACTGTGAATTCTTTTTATAAGCAATTCTATTGAATTATCATTTGTATCAATCACACCTTGGGCTATCAAAGGACCTCCATCTAAAACTGGAGACACAAAATGAATAGATATACCATGCTCTTTATCAGAGTTATTTATTACTTTTTCATGCGTATTTAAGCCAGGATATAGCGGCAATAGAGAAGGGTGAATGTTTATTATTTTTCCTTTATATTTTGTTGGTATTAGCGGAGTAAGAATGCGCATGAAACCAGCCATAACAATTAGATCTGGTTTATTTATGCGAATCCTTTTTTCAAGAGCATTATCATACTCATCCCTTGAATTAAAAGATCTATGATCTAGAACAAATGTATCAATATTTTCATTTTTTGCTCTAACTAAGCCATAGGCATTTTCATTATTTGATATTACTTCAACAATCTCCGCTTGTATAAGACCAAGGTTTATATTTTCAATTATTGCCTGAAGGTTTGAACCGCTTCCAGAAATGAGGACGACAATCCTTTTCATTTTTATGAATATTTTATTGATGCATCAGTCATATTTTCAATATAGCCAATCTCATAACACTTATATCCATCATCATTTATCGAATCCATAATACTTTCACTTTCTTGTTTATTGACTATCAAAACCATTCCAATGCCGCAGTTGAATATTCGATACATATCATCATCACCTATACCCCCATTTTCTTTAAGCCACTTAAACTCATTTGGAAGTTCCCATGATGATTTTTTTATATTTGCACATAAATCCTTAGGAATAGACCTGGGGAGATTTTCTGTAAGACCTCCGCCAGTGATATGGGATAGTGAGTTTATTGAATAAGCATTTAATAACTGATTTATAAGAGTGGGGTATAAATGGGTGGGCTTTAAAAAAGTATTAGCCATATCATTTTTCTCATCATCAGAGCATGATGATTCATCAAGTATTTTTCTGATTAATGAATAACCATTTGAATGAGCTCCGCTTGACTCTATGCCAATAAGAATATTACCTTCAACAACATTAGATGTGTTGATGATTTTATCTTCCTCAACACAGCCCACAGAAAATCCTGCTAGGTCAAAATTATTGTTAACATAATGCCCTGGCATTTCAGCAGTTTCTCCTCCAAGAAGAGCACACCCTGATTCCTTGCATGCTTTAGCTATACTTCCAATAATTGTAGATGCCTCAGTTACGTCAAGCTCTGAAGATGCAAAATAATCTAAAAAGAATAGTGGCTTAGCTCCACATGTGATCAAATCATTCACGCACATTGCTACCAAGTCTTGGCCAATTCCATCAAGTTTATTATATTTTTGTGCAAGCGCTACTTTCGTTCCAACACCATCAGTACATGCAACCAGTACAGGTTTTTTTATATCTTCTCCAAGTTTATACATTCCAGCAAAACCACCGATACCCCCCAGAACATTGTTATTTTGCGTTGATGAGACATCTTTTTTTATAAGATCAATAAGATCATTACCTGCTGAAATATCTACTCCCGCAGATTTATAAGGATCATTATCTATATTTTCTTTTGTCATTTAGAATACCTATTGTGAAGAATAATTTTAGCAACAATTTATATTATCTTTTTATATTAGTGATTATCTTTTCTAATACAGCTTTTGGGAAGGAATTTAAGACACTTTTTGAGATAAATCATAAAATTGAGTCAGGGGTTTCGATAGATAAGTCGCTTAATCAATCTTTTGATAAAATGGTTTACCGTCTTAGCGGATCCTCTAACCCATCATATATTTGGAGAATAATTAATTCAGGCACAGTCCGAAAAGACTTTATAGTTAGCTATTCTGTTAATCAAATGGACGGGGATTCATTTTTAAGAACTCAATTCAATCAAAAACTTTTAGAAGAGAAATTTAGGCAGCTTGAAATACCTTTAATTGGCAAATCAAGACCTATGTTTATTGTAATTGCAAAAATTGATAATGGTGTGGATGAGCCTTATTTCCTTAATGATGATGTTGCAAACGTATTTGATAAAAGTTTCAAAGAACTTATTAATACTATTTCTGAAAACAGAGGGGTATTTATTGAAATACCTATATTGGATTTAATTGATACCCAAAACATTAAAGATTTTAATTATTTGTTAGACCCTAATGATTATCTAAAGTCAAAATACAGTTACGAAGATATCGTTAATGTTGAAATTACAAAAATAGACATAGAAAATTGGTCTGTAACCGGAGATATAGAAAAGCTTATTAAATCTGCTAATTTTCAAAATGAATTCATTGAATTATTTCAAAAAACTCTCAATGACAAAGTCTCCAAGTATTTAAATGGATTGCAGATCGAATTTTCAGAAAAAAATACACTTTCATTAAACATTGCAAATATTCAATCAGTAGAGGATTATGAAAATGTTATAGATGGTTTAAATAGCATCATTGGAATTGAGGAGATTAAAATTAATGCATTTGCTAAAAACACATTAATATCTGATATTTATTTTTTTGGAAATAACGAAAGATTTATTAATGTAATCGATGATAAATCAGGCTTTAAATTAACTAATATTCGCGACAATAAAAAAGACATTTTTATAGAATATAAAAAATGAGTAGATACTTT
>CBFHRY010000025.1:0-1620 GCA_965658385.1 Gammaproteobacteria bacterium | reverse complement strand
CATACACAATGATCAATATTTAAATAGTCTTTTGTATTTTATATTGGCATCTATCACAGATGCATTAGATGGTTTTCTTGCAAGAAAGATGTCCTGGCAGACAGACCTTGGTAAAATATTAGATCCTGTAGCTGATAAGCTTTTGTTATCAGGCTCTATATTTGTGCTCTGGTTGAATGACTTAATACCTTTTTACGTATTTTTTGTTTTGCTAGCTAGAGATGTAATTATATTGTTGGGCGCATCCATTCATATGTCTGTTGTCGAAACAGGAACACCATTACCAAATCTATTAGGAAAAACAACAACGGTCTTACAGGTTATTTATATAATATTGATATTAATAACAAACAGTTTATCTTCTGCAATCAATCTTCAGTTCCTAGGTTTTGTAATTTCAGCATTCACTTTAGTAAGCTTTGTTAGTTATGCCAAAGAATGGTTTGCTAATTTAAAAGATCACAGTAATGAGTAATCCAAAACAATTAACTTTTCCTTGGGAAAAAAACTTTAAATCATCTTTAAAAGGTTTTTATTGTGATCCAAACAATAAAAAGTTATTTGAAGAGTTGATCAATTTTGATGGTGATGATGTATTTATATATGGAACGAACAATATAGGTAAAACTTATTTACTCCAAGCTGTATGTAATTATTATAATTCTGAATCAAGGTCTTCATTATATATACCATTAATAGATCTTAAGAATTATGACACAGCTATAATTGATAACGTCTCAAGCCTTGATCTTGTTTGTGTTGATGGTCTTGACCAGATTGCAAACAATTTAGAGTGGGAAGTTGCTTTATTTAATCTCATTAATAGCTCTCTAAATACAGAATGCAGATTAATTTTCTCAGCTAATTTTTTGAATAGGACATTGCAGATTGGCTTACCAGATCTTGAATCAAGAATAAAAAAGCTCAATTCTTTTGAGATGAAGCCTGTTCAAGATATTTATTTAAAAGAAGCTTTACTTCATATTTCTGAATTTAGATCTATAAATCTTGGAGAAAAAGAAGTTAAGTATTTACTTGGCTATACAAAAAGAAACTTATCTGATTTGGTTTCAATTATCGAGAGGCTTGATAGCCTCTCGATGGAATTAAAAAGAAAAATTACAATACCGCTAATTAAAGATTATTTGTAATTCATCAATGCTTCACATTCAAAGCAATATGCCATTACATTTTGAGTATCTGGTTTAATTAGCATCATATGCTTTGGATATTCCCCAATAAGCATTTCAATCCTTGGATCGATGCTTGATTTAATATCTATATTTTCAAATAACTCTAATAAGAAAGCATCAAAAGGATCAATTTCTTTTGTATATGTTTTTACTGAGTATTCATCTATGTCTGCTAGTTTAGCAGCATAATTTAGAGCATCTTTTAGATCGCCGATAGTATCAACTAGACCAATCTCCAAGGCCTTAGAGCCAGACCAAATTCTTCCGCCAGCAAATGGCAATAAGTCTTCATATTCCATAAGTCTGTTGTCTGAAACTTTTGATACAAATTTAAAATACACATTATCAATACCCGCTTGGATTGAATCCTTTACATATTCAGGCATTGATTGTCTTTCATCCCATTCTGACGCCTTAGTTGACGTTG
>CBFHRY010000024.1:0-12855 GCA_965658385.1 Gammaproteobacteria bacterium | reverse complement strand
TGAAAGCCACCCAAAGGCTGATGAATCATTATTCTTGAATTTGGCAGGACATATCTTTTACCTTTGTCACCTCCAGCTAAAAGCAAGGCACCCATACTGGCAGCCTGGCCAATACAAAGGGTTGAAACAGAAGATGAAATAAACTGCATAGTGTCATAAATAGCCAAACCAGCTGAGATGCTTCCACCTGGTGAGTTAATATAAATTGAAATGTCTTTTTCAGGATTCTCAGATTCTAAAAATAATAACTGGGCAACAACTAAATTAGAGATATTGTCATCGATGGGTCCAGACAAAAATATAACTCTTTCTTTTAAAAGCCTTGAATAAATATCAAATGATCTCTCCCCACGAGGAGTTTGTTCTACGACCATGGGTATTAAGGCTGACTTTATTTCGTTCATAATTTTATTTATTAGCTAGTTCAGAAAATTCTATCACTTTATCTCTAGATTTAAGGTCATTTTTTAAATTATCAACAAGTTTTTGTTCTAATACAATCATTCTAAATTGTTCAACTTGCTGGGGCTGGTTCTCAATCCATTGCTTGAATTGTGATGCATCTTTATACTTTTTAGACTCTTCTTCAATAAAATTATCCAAGTCTTCTTGAGTGACTGCTAAAGCGTAATGTTTAATTAATTCAGCAAACAATAGGTCAAGTTTTACTCTTTTTTCAGCATTCTCCATAAATGTATCTAGAGGGAATAGATCATCGGCAGCATCATTTTCTTGCTGCCCTATTCTCATGAGAGAATCTTTTCTCATCATTTCTGCCTGTTCTTTAATAGTTACTTTAGGGGCACTAAAACTATTGATTTTTAAAAGAGTCTCATAAATAGATTCTTTTGTAAGATCTTTTTCTTGAGTCTTAACTTCTTTCTCCATTCTAGATAAAATTTCAGCTTTAAATTTAGTCTCGTCTTCTATGTCCATCTCGAGTTTTGTGAAAAGTTCTTTATCAATTTTTGCAGGTGTTAACTCTTGAACTGTTTTAAGGTTGATTTCAAAAATTGCATCACTTCCAGCTAAATCTTTTTTGAAATAGTCGTCTGGGAACTTAGCATTAATTTTAAACTCAGATTTGCTCTTACCAATCAATTCATCTTCAAAGCCTGGAATCATAGAATTAGATCCGAGAACTAACTTAAATTCTGCAGCAGAATTACCTTCAAACTCTTCACCATTTATTGAACCCTTAAAATCAATAATTACCTGATCATCTTTGGCAGATTCTCTATCGACGTCATTCCATTCACCATATCTCTTACAGATGTCTTCAATTGCTAAATTTACATCTTCATCTGAAATATTTATTGAAAAAGTTTCATATTTTGTCCAGCTAGAAACTTTTGGTTTAATGTCAGGAAAAATTTCAAAAGTTGCTGAATAAACTAATGGTTTGGATGGATCTTCGGACTCAAGCTTTACTGTTGGTGATGATGCTGGTCTTAGATTGTTTTCCTTAAGTGCTTCTGGATAAGAGGCTTGAATAAGGTCATTCACAACATCTGCATGAATTGATGCGCCATATTTTTGTTCAAGGACATCATTAGGAACTTTCCCTTTTCTAAATCCATCAAGCTTAGCTTGACCTTTAATGTTGTTAATTTTTGATTGAAACTTATCTTTGTAATCTTCTAATGGAATAGTTACTGTAAGAATTCTCTCTAAGTCTTTTAACTTTTTTAATTTGCTAGACATATTAATTACCTTTAGTTAGTGGGGCGAGCGATGGGGTTCGAACCCACGGCCTCCGGAGCCACAATCCAGCGCTCTAACCAACTGAGCTACGCCCGCCAAGAAACGAGACATTATAGATTAAAAAAACTATAATTTTTCTAATTAGGGGGTTTTTATGAACAATTTTTTGAATGATACAAATAAGTTTGTAGATAAAGCATTAAAACTAACAAACCTATCAAAAGGACTTGCCGAAAAAATTATTACCTGTAATTCAACATATACAGTTCGATTTGGTGTGAGATTAAGAAATGATATATATACTTTTGAAGGCTGGAGATCCGTCCATTCAGAACATATGGAGCCAACAAAAGGTGGAATAAGATTTGATATCTCAACTCATGTTGATGAAGTCGAAGCTCTCGCTGCTTTAATGTCATATAAGAATGCAATTATTAATGTTCCATTTGGAGGCTCAAAAGGTGGGCTTAAAATAAATCCTAAAGAATGGACTGAAAAAGAAATTGAAAAAATAACCAGAAGATTTGCACAAGAACTAATTAAAAGAGATCTTATTAGTCCCTCGCAAAATGTTCCTGCTCCAGATATTGGTACTTCATCAAGAGAGATGGCATGGATTGCAGATGAATACAGAAAAATGTCTCCAACTGATATAAATGCTGCAGGCTGTGTAACTGGCAAACCAGCTAATAAAAATGGACTTATTGGTAGAGAGGAAGCAACAGGTAGAGGGGTTCAATATATCCTAAGGGAGTTTTTTAATAACACTGATTTGGTTGAAAAAATTAATCTTGATGGAGAGATGAAAGACAAAACCTTTATACTGCAAGGTCTTGGTAATGTTGGATCAAATGCTGCCAAATTTTTGACCCAAGATGATGGCATGAAACTAGTGGCATTAGCTGAATACAATGGCGGTATTTATAATGATGAAGGAATCAATGTTGAACATGCTAAAAAGTTCTTTATTAGGAACGGTTCATTTGAAAATTACCCTAAGGCTTCATTTATAAAAGATTCTAGTCTATTACTAAAAAGAGAATGTGATGTACTTATACCAGCCGCAAGAGAATATGTAATTACAAAAAAGAATGCTGCTGATATTAAGGCTAAGCTCATTATTGAAGCTGCAAATGGCCCAATTTCCTATGATGCTCATGCAATCTTATCTAAGAATAAAATTTTTGTAATACCTGATATTCTTGCAAATTCAGGAGGTGTTGCAGTTAGTTATTTTGAGTGGGTTAAAAACATAAGGCATATTAGATTTGGTAGATTAGAAAAAAGGAAAAATAATATTCAATTCAATACTTTGATTGAGGCCATTGAAACCATGACAGGCAAAACCATGCCATCAAAATTTAAATCAAATTTTGAAGATGGCATAGATGAAATAGACCTGATTAGGTCTGGATTGGACGATATGATGATAGATGGATTTCAGGAAGTAAAGAAAGAATTCTTAAAAATGAAAAAACCTGATTTTAGAACAGCTGCCTATAAAGTTGCGATCGAAAAAATTGCTATGTCTTATGATTCTATAGGTTTATAAGGAAAGTTTTGAGGGCTATCACCCTCCTCCCATTTTTTATATTTATGCATTATATTTTCTAATAAATCTGAATTAAGAAAGTTATTTAAGTATTTTTTTACATTCGATATTTCGTCTAGATTATCAAACCATTTACTGTCCGCAATTCTAAATTGTCTTATAAAAGGTAGAATGCATAAATCAATCTTTTGAATATTGTCTCCAAAAAAATATTCGCCTTGGATTTGATCATCAATTTTACTAAGAATGTCCAAACATATCTTTCTGTGTTGATCTGGATTTTGCTCCTCATACCTTTGAGCATATTTATATCTATCAAGATTAAATTTAAAATCTCCATCAAATAAATTGATTAAAGCATTTGTTTCATGTTCCTGGTCACTATTAAGCTCATCTACAAATATCTGTTCATTTTTTAAAACCCATTCAATGATTTCGATACTTTCGTCAATGACTCTGTCCTTTAATTGAAGGACTGGAACAGTTCCTTTTGGTGATAGTTGTAACATTTGAGCTGGCTTATCTCTTAATAGAACTTCACGAAGCTCACATTCAATATTTGCAATAAAAATTGCCATTCTAGCCCTCATTGCATAAGGACATCTTCTGAAAGAGTAGAGAATAGGTTTGTTTATTTTGAAAGACAAATTTCTTCTTTTGGACCAATATGTTTTTGATTTCTAGATTTAGCTAAATCAACCTGCTTTTGTCTGCTCATATATCTTGCTTTTTGCTCTTCAGTTGTCTTGTCAAAACAATTAGGGCAAGCAACTCCTTTGATATATTTTGAAGAATCTTTATCTTGATCTGTAATTGGCATTCTACATCCGTGACACATATCATATGAACCAGGCTCAAGATTATGATTGACCGAAACTCTATCATCAAATACAAAACACTCACCTTCCCAGAGGCTATTTTCTTGAGGCATATCCTCTAAGTATTTGAGAATACCTCCTTTTAAGTGGAAGACCTCATCAAATCCATAATCTTTCATAAATGATGATGCTTTTTCACATCTAATGCCTCCGGTACAAAACATAGCAACTCTTTTAGATTTTTTATCTTCATCAGAGAAGTTATTTTTTTCTACCCAGCTTGGAAACTCTCTAAATTTTTGTGTATTTGGGTTTATTGCATTTTTAAATGTGCCAATGGAATACTCATAATCGTTTCTTGTATCAATAACTATAGTATCCTCGTCTTGGATTAGCTGGTTCCATTCATCAGGACTAACGTAGTTACCAACTGTTTTATTTGGATCAATAGATGTATTGCCGATAGTAACTATTTCTTGTTTTAATTTTATCTTCAATCTAATAAAAGGGTCTTTATCAGAATCAGAATACTTAACATCCAATTCACTACACCCATTAATTTTTTTAAGGAAATTTATTGCAGCATCAATAGATGAACCGCTTCCAGATATAGTTCCATTGATACCTTCATGTCCAACTAAAATAGTACCTTTGATTTTTAATTGCTTGAAATGATCTCTGATTTCTTCTTGCAATAATTCAGGCTTATTGATTGAGAAGAACTTATATAAAGCTGCAATTTTAAACATAATAATATTATATATAAAAAGTGGCGCGCCTGAAGAGATTCGAACTCCTGACCCACTGCTTAGAAGGCAGTTGCTCTATCCAGCTGAGCTACAGGCGCACTTGGTCGGGGTAGTAAGATTCGAACTTACGACCACTCGCTCCCAAAGCGAGTGCGCTACCAGACTGCGCTATACCCCGAGGATGCAAATATTAAAGTTTATAAGAAAAATAAGCAATGATGATGTGAATAAATATTTAAAAATGCGATAATTATTTTATGAAAACAAAAGTTTTAGATGGTAAAAAATTAGCTTTAAAAGCAGAAATAGAGATCAAAAAACAAGTTGATGAGCTCTTGTCTAAAGGTGTAACACCAACATTAGCAACAATACTTGTGGGTGATGATCCTGCATCAGAAACTTATGTAAAAATGAAAAGGAATACTTGCTCAAGAGTTGGAATTAAATCTATTGCAGTTGAGCTTTCTGAAGATACATCCACTGAGGAACTACTATATGAGATTGATACCTTAAATAAAGACTCATCAGTCAACGGTATTCTTTTACAGCATCCTGTGCCAAAGCAAATTGATGAAAGAAAATGCTTTGATGCGATAGCTTTAGAAAAAGATGTGGATGGTGTTACATGTCTTGGTTTTGGTAATATGGCAATGGGTTTAGATGCTTATGGTTCATGCACGCCTGCAGGTATTATTAGACTGATTGATGAATATGAAATAGAAATTGAGGGGATGAATGCTGTGGTTGTAGGAAGAAGCCCTATTTTAGGTAAACCAATGGCAATGATGCTTTTAAACAAAAATGCTACTGTAACAATATGTCATTCAAGAACTAAAAATATCGATTCAATAATTAAACAAGCTGATCTAGTAGTTGGTGCAGTTGGTATACCTAAATTTATAAAGAGGGATTGGATTAAAAAAGGTGCAGTTGTAATTGACGCGGGCTACCATCCTCAGAAGTGCGGTGATATTGATTTAGATCAGATTGAAGAAATTGCATCTGCATATACTCCTGTTCCAGGCGGAGTTGGGCCTATGACAATAAATACTTTGATTTTAAATACTTTAAAGTCTGCAAAAAAATCTTCTGAAAAAGCTAGTTAGTTTAAATTAACTAGCAGTCTCTTCTTGCGATTCGTTAAGTGACTCATCTTCTACATCTCCATCAATAATCTGATCATCATTGTTTTCATCTTTTTTAAATGGGAATGGCTTATCATCAGTTGAAAACAGGATAAAAGCTAATGTATCACTAAAAAACTCTATCAAATGAGAATTGAAACTAGCTATTGAGCTGTTTGGTTTAGAGGTGAATAAGTAAAATAGAAATTGAACAAAAGATAGTCCAATAATTATTGGGATAATTATGTTAATTGCAAATGCATACAAAGCCATAAATAAAAATCTTAGCCATTTACTGGTCTTTAGTATTTCATCTTTATCAATATCTATATTAGCCATTATTTTTACCCTCTTTAACAAATTCTACATCAATTTCATTTGAATTATTTACTAAATCTTTAATTAAAGATTCTGGACTTTGGTCATTATGAATAATTTCATACAATGAGTCCACAAGAGGCATATTTATATCCAACCTATCTGATTCAGTTTTTATAACCTCTAAAGTTCTAATACCTTCAGCAACCTGGCCAACATTTTCTTTTGCTTTATCAAGATGAAGGCCGCTACCAAGGTTGTATCCAAGTTGAAAATTTCTAGACAAGGATGATGTGCAAGTTGCAACGAGGTCACCCATTCCAGCCAATCCAAGGAATGTAATAGGGTTTGCTCCTTTGGCAACGGCAAACCTACTCATTTCAGCCATGCTTCTCGTTAAAATTAAGCCCAATGCATTTTCGCCTACACCAAGAGAATCAGCCATTCCACAAATAATTGCATATATATTTTTAAGGGCACCAGCTAATTCCACCCCATAAATATCATTACTTGAATAAATTTTAAAAGTATCAGATGAAAGAATATTTTTTGTATCATTAATTAAGTCATCTGATCTTGATGCAATAACTGTTCCTGCTACTTTCATTTCAGCTATTTCTTTAGCTAAATTAGGCCCACTTAAAACTCCAACACTATTTGTATTATTAAAACAAAGATGCTCATTGATAAGATCAGTCATTGTTTTGAAAGGATCATTTTTTATTCCCTTAGTGCAAGAGATAATCTGTACGTCTTCAGTAAGCAATGGTTTAATCCTAATTACTATAGTTTCAAATATAGAACTGGGAGTAGCTATAAAGATTATTTTTGCATTTTTTACAACATCTTCTAGGCGATCAGATGCATTTATATTTTCAGACAATCTTAATTCGGGATGATAGGAAGTATTAGCTCCCTCAGAATTAATTCTAAGTGCTTGTTCTGAGTCTCTGACCCATAAAGAAACTTTATTTCCATTTGATGCTGCAATATTAGCAATTACAGTTCCAAAACTTCCTCCACCAAGGACAGCAATATTTTTATTATTAGTTTTCATATCATGAAAGATACTTATCTAATTGGCGTAAATACTTAGAAGGATCTTTTGGTGAACCACCTTCAGCTATTACCGCATAATCGTATAAAAATTCTACAAATGCATTAAATTCTTTATTATCCAAACCTTGAAGTTTCTTTAGCAATTTATGCTTTAAATTTACTTCTAGAATTGGCTTAAAATCACCAAGAGTTTGTCCAGAAGCTTCAAGAATTTTTCTTAACTGAGCCCCCGGTTCATTATTTGGAAGCCTTAAGCATGTAGCTGAATCAACCAGTCTAGTACTCATAACTACATCGGAAATCTTATCATCTAAAGTATTTTTTACTTTTGTTAAGAAATCTTGATCAGAATCCGAAATATTTGGCTTTTCATCATCTACACTTATGTCTTTTGCAACATTAATAAGTTCTTTGCCTTTGAAATTCATTAAAGTGGCCATCAACCACTCATCAATTCTGTCTGTTAATAACAAGACTTCTTTTTTATCAGCTTTTAGGCCCTCTATGTGCGGAGAGTTTGCGGCAGCTTCATATGTATCTGCTACACAATAATAGATTTTATCTTGATCATCATTCGCTCTTTCTATGTAAGAATCTAAGTCAGTCATGTCAGAAGAATCGTTGGAATGTGTGCTTGGAAATAACATCAAACTAGCAATAAGTTCTTTATTCTCAAAATCTTCAGCTGGCCCTTCCTTAAGAACTAAGCCATATTCCCTCCAGAAAACTTTATATTCCTCAGGTTGATCTTTCTTCAATTTTTCAAGGCTATCAACAACTCTTTTTGTAATACCTTTTCTTATAGTGTCGACAAGATGATGGTCTTGAAGTATTTCACGCGAAACATTAAGTGGGAGATCGCTTGTATCGATAATACCCCTTACAAACCTAAGATATAGAGGAAGAAAATGACTGGCATCATCCATTATAAAAACTCTTTGAATGTAAAGCTTTACTCCTCGAGGAGATTCTCTATTCCATAAGTCAAATGGTGGTTTCTTAGGAATATATAAAAGATTTGAGTACTCATTTTTTCCTTCAACTTTATTATGAACCCATAATAAAGGGTCGTCCTGGTCAAAAGATATAAATTTATAAAACTCTATATATTCTTCGTCTTTTATGGATCTTTTGGGTTTAAGCCATAAAGCCTCTGCTTCATTGACTCTCTCTGGTTCAGATTCATTATCTATAATATTTATTGGAAAATTAATATATTGAGAATATTTTTCAAGAAGAAATCTAACTCTACCTGCATTTGAAAACTCTTTAGCATCTTCATTAAGGTAAATTATGATATCGGTACCATTTAAATCTTTTTCTATTTCTTTAAGCTTGTACTTTTCTTCTCCTGTGCTTTCCCACATGATGCCATTATTTGATTCATCATGAACTGATTTTGAAAGCACCTGAACTTTTTCTGCAACCATAAAAACTGAATAAAAGCCAACTCCAAATTGGCCTATTAGATTTGAATCTTTTTTCTTATCTCCACTGATATTTTCTAAAAAGTTTGCTGTGCCAGATCTGGCAATTGTTCCAATATTATTAACAATCTCATCTTCACTCATACCGATACCATTATCTGAAATGGTGATTGTGTTTTCATCAGTGTTGATTTTTATTTTGATATTTAGATCTTTATTAAATTTAGATAGTTTTTTATTTTCAACAGACTCAAACCTTAACTTATCCAATGCATCAGATGCATTAGAGACAAGCTCTCTAATAAATATTTCTTTATTAGAATATAAAGAATGAATCATCAGCTTTAAAAGCTGTTTAGTCTCTGTTTGGAATATTCTAGTTTTAGTTTTAGCCATAATTTAAATCCTCTAGTAATAGTTATGAACTAATAAATAGAAATCAAGTTTAATTGTTTTAAATGCTGATAATTCTTATCAGTTGAGTAAGTGATATTAAGAGAATTAAAACAGTATTAGCAACACTTAAGTTATGCATCCACTTAAAAAGATTATCCCAACCCCTATCTCTAGCAAAGTTAGTTATAGGTATGATTGCATATCCAATAAAAGCTAAAGCAGCTACAGATAATGATATATATAAATCAATAACCTCAAACCATAAGTAAGATATTAAACTGGATATCAATGAAATCAGTAAAATCAGAAGGTAGTATCTTGGAAAGATTTTTCTTAAAAATTTAGATGCGCTTTCATCATCTAAAACTTTAAATACAACTGGGGCAGTAAGAAGAACTTGAGCGAATATTATCCCCAGAACCAATGAGTAACATAAGATTAAAAGGCTTAATACTACAATATTCATATTAAAAATGGCGGTCCGACGGGGAATCGAACCCCGAACGCCGCCGTGACAGGGCGGAATTATAACCGTTTAACTACCGGACCACTTTTATGAGTGAATCATATATATTTAAAATAAAAGATCAACTCAAATGGTGGGTGATGACAGGTTCGAACTGCCGACCCTCTCGGTGTAAACGAGATGCTCTACCAAACTGAGCTAATCACCCCACTCTATTCATTACAATCAAAGGATCACATGAACTAATAGTGCATTATAGAAATCTTATTTATTTTGTCTATTGTTTTTTTGTGTATAGCAATCTTGATTTTAATAAGAATTAAGATTTAGTTTTTATGATATTTAATCTAGCCAAATAAATACCAAAGAGAGCAATTCCTACAAAAACTAGCTGGGTAATATTCATGAGCTCATCAAATAAATAAGCAGCTAAAATTGTGGCGGTTAAAGGCTGAAGAAGTAATCCGATAGAGCCATCTGATGCAGAGATATTTGATATCCCATGTGTTATTAGGAATTGACCACCGAATTGGCACAAAAATGCTAAAAAAATTAAATTAATCCATTCAAAGTTTGAAGAAGGTAAGGATGGTTCTGATTCAATTAAAGCGAAAGGTATAGAAAAAATACAACAAAACAAGGTTGTATAAAAGATTATATTAATCGAATCTTCCTTTCCTAATCTTGAAATTACCAACAAGTACACGGCATAAAAGAAAGCACCAACTAAACACATCAAATCACCTAGAATCTTTCCATTAGCATAATTGCTAGAGAAATAAATTAAGCCAATGATTCCTGTATAGGTAATTATGAATGATTTAACGAAATTAAGACTAAGCGATTCTTGAAAGAAAATATAAGTCAAAAGTGCAACAAAAATTGGTGCTGAGTTTATTATAATTGTTGCATTGGAAACTGAGGTTATGCTCATACTCCAGTGCCATAGAATCAAATCAATAGTAAATCCTGCCGAAGCTAGCGCTGTGAACAAAATAGTTTTTTTATTTTTTACCCTAAAAAATAATTTTTTATTAAAGCTAAAATTAAAAATAATTAAAAATGGTAAAGCCAATAACATCCTGTAAAAGAGTATCCAAGATGGAGTCATCTCGCTCCATTTAACAAACACGGGTGCAAAACCAATTAATGCCGCCCCTAATGCTAATAATAAAAAGTAATTAGCTCGATTTTTATTTAAAAGCATAAAGTATAATTGTTTGTATGAGTGATGTTATTTTAGAACAGAATAATGAAATAATCTCCGTTGGAGAGCTTAATAATGCGGCGAGAAAGCTTTTAGAATCTAATTTTAATGATGTTTCAGTTATTGGTGAAATATCTAATTTATCAAGACCATCTTCAGGACATATTTACTTCACTTTAAAAGATGATAATGGTGCTATTCGATGTGCAATGTTTCGAAATGCAAATATGCGACTTAAATTTAATCCCAAGAATGGAGATAAATGTATTTTAAAAGGTCAGGTTAGCATCTACGCAGCAAGAGGAGACTATCAATTAATTGCTAAATCTATGAGACTTGCTGGAGCTGGTGATCTAATGCAGCAATTTGAAAACCTCAAAGAAAAGCTAGATTCAGAGGGATTATTCGACTTAACAAATAAAAAAATATTACCAAAATATCCAAAACATATTTGCATAATCACATCTGCTTCTACTGCAGCATATCAAGATATTTTTTCAACAATAAATAGAAGGTCTGTTTTCGCAAAAGTATCCTTAAGTGAAGCAGTTGTTCAGGGAGATTCTGCTCACAACTCTTTATATCAAGCCATTGAGAGGGTAGAAAAGTTAAATCTGAAGTCTGAAAACCCTATTGATGTAGTGATTATATCTAGAGGCGGAGGTTCAATTGAGGATCTTTGGTGTTTTAACAATGAGCAATTAGCAAGGAAGATTCATAGCTTTAACGTCCCGATAATATCTGGCGTTGGTCATGAGATTGATTTTACAATAACTGATTTTGTGGCTGATATGAGGGCCCCTACTCCAACAGCTGCAGCTGAAATTGTTACTGAGGGATACTTCAAATTAAATGATCAATTAATAAACCACCAGAAAAATCTTATAAAAACATATGCATTATTGATAAATGAAAAAGCTCAGCAGGTTGCTTTGCTGAGATCAAAATTAAAAAGCCCTCTTTCTCTTTTAAGAGAAAAAATACAAAAATTAGACAATATTGAAATTAATTTAAAAAAATATATCGCAAGTTTTGTTTTTAATGAAAAACAGCAGCTGAGGTATCAAACTAAATTACTCCAACAGAATAATCCTCTAGAAAAAATAAAAAATCTTAATTTAAAAATTAATTCATTGAATATATTATCTAGAACCAGAATAAAAAATTTATTAGCAAAAAATAGAAATAACCTTGAAAAGGTTGATGAAAATCTCCAAATTTTAAATCCTTTAGCGATATTAAAAAGAGGCTATTCAATTATTCATAACAAAGATGGTAACGTCATAAAATCAAATGCTCAGATTAATATAAATGAAGAATTGACAGCAAGGTTTGGCAAAGGCAATGCGATAATTGAAGTTAAAAAAATTAATGATTAGATTTTATACTGCGATATGCATTTTTATTATTTTAAGCTCGCAAGTCATTGCTGATAATGATCTAGATGGGGTTTCTGGGGAAATACTAATTATTTCATCTACAAAGGTTTTAGATGAATCAAACCTTGCTGTATTTTCATATAAAGACAATGACTTTATTGTTATTGGGCTGCCATATGTAACAGAAGAAGAGTTGTATGATATTGCTAGTAAAACAATTTTGGTAAAGCCAAAAGATTATGGCGAGTCTAGAATTACCATCAAAGATCAATCCAAAGTTATTCTTAGTCCTGAGAATAAGGATAGAACATTTAAAGAATATAAAATTATCAATAACGCACTCAATACATATTCTAAGAAACTACTTTCTGACTTTGATTTTTCAATACCAGTTAATGGGATTATTTCTAGTAGATTTGGAAAAAAAAGATTTATAAATGACTTACCAAGATCTCCCCACCTTGCTCTTGACATTGCTGCTCCTGAAGGCACTGAGATCCTCTCACCCTCGGATGCGGTAGTCATTCTTACAGGTGAATTCTTTTATGCAGGCAATTATGTAATGTTAGATCATGGAATGGGACTAATATCTTCTTACAGTCATCTAAGCAGCATTAATGTAAAAGAAGGTGAAAATATAAATAAAGGTATGTTGT
>CBFHRY010000023.1:7021-13076 GCA_965658385.1 Gammaproteobacteria bacterium | reverse complement strand
ATTTACTTTAAGGTATTTTATTATTTTATCTATTTGATCATATCTAACTAGAGAAGGAGTGCCGCCACCAAAATAAATCGATAAAAACTTTCTCCCATTTATTATTTCATTTGCGTTATCAATGTCTTGAATAATTGCTTTGATTAATCTTTCTTCATCACCGTCTTTTTTGTTTGTTGTAACATTAAAGTCGCAATAAGGACATTTCTTCTCACACCATGGAAGATGAATGTAAAGACTTAAGGGTATTTGTTTAAGATTCAATTTTTTTGAATTTCTCTATGAAATTTTTAGATGCTTTGCCTCTGTGGCTAATTTTATTTTTAGTTTCCGCATCAATGGAAGCCATAGACAAATCAAAACCATCAGGATAAAAAAGCTTGTCATACCCAAAACCACCTTCACCACTTTCATGTATTGATACATTCCCATGAACTGTTCCAGATGAGATTATTGGCAATGGATCGCCTTCATCTCGAATTCCTACTATTACACAAACAAAGTATGCTTCTAGACTTTCTCTGCCTAAATCTTTTATACAGGAGCGTAACTTATCTCTGTTAAGGACATCGGTAGAATTTTCACCAGCATATCTTGCTGAGTATATTCCTGGCTCAAAACCAAGCTCTGGAACGACAAGGCCTGAATCATCAGCTATGGAATAAAGTCCAGAATGCTTTGCACCATGTCTCGCTTTTATAATTGCATTTTCAACAAAACTAAGGCCATCTTCAATGGCATCCACTATATTTAAGTCAGAAAGTGAAACCAAGTCCAGCTCAGAAAAAATTTTCTGGAATTCTTTAATTTTTCCTTTATTCGAAGTCGCTATTAAAGCTTTCTCAATCTTTTGCAATTAAATAAACCCCCTCAGATGCAAATAAGTTTGGCTTCAAGGAGGAGAGCCATGATTCTTTATAATTTTTATTAAGATATTTCTTCTTCTTCAAAACAAAACCCCTATCCGAGCAAAGAGTTTCAAAATCTTTTATCGTACATAGATGGGAGTTATCTGTTTCATACCAAGACATAGGCAAGCTTTGAGTTACTGGCATTCTTCCAAAGAATACATCTAACCTGCATTTCCAATGGCCAAAATTTGGCAGTGTTACTATGCATTGATCAGAAATATTTAACATCCTGCTTAATGCTTTATCAGGCTTTTTTAAGCACTGAATAGAACTTGCCATTATTGCTACGTCAAAATTAAATGATTTAAAATCATTTATTCCTTGATCAATGTCCTGTTCAATTACCGATACTCCGTTTTCAATACAAAGTTCAATTTGGTCATGGTCTATTTCAACACCATAACCAATAATATTTTTTGTATTTTTGAGATCACAAAGCAAGGCGCCATCTCCACAACCTAAATCAATAACTCTTGATTTATCAGGTACCCAGTTTTTAATTATTTCAGTTATAGGCATCTCAAGACTCCAAAAAAGAACGCATCAAATTAAAATACCTATCAGTAAAAAATAAAAAACTGTCATGCCCATTTTCTCCATCGAGAACAACAAAAGATGATTCAATGCCGCATCTCATAGCTGCAAGCTGGATATCTTTGCCTTTCTTTGGTGGGAAAAGCCAGTCTGTATTAAAGCCAACTATGAGTAATTTAGATTTAACTCTTTTTAATGCGTTCTCTAACTTACCCTCTGCTATATGAGCAGGATCATAGTTGTCCATGGCCTTTGTCATTAAAATATATGTATTAGCATCAAAGGCATCAGAAAATTTTTCTCCTTTGTATTGAAGATAATTTTCAATTTGAAAATCAACATCATTAGCAACTCTAGTATCTATATCCTGAAATTTTCTCCCAAATCTAAGATCCATATGCTCTTCAGATAAATAAGTTATATGCCCCAACATTCTTGCAGTTTTCAGACCCTTTTTGGGCTTCGTTCCATTTTTAAGATAGAATCCATCATGGAAATTTTCATCCTTCCTTATAGACTCCCTTGCTACCTCATTCATTGCAATATTCTGTGTGCTTGCTTGAGCTGCTGCAGCAAAAATACCTGCTTTTCTAACATTATCAGGATATGAAATAGCCCATTGCAAAGCCTGCATCCCCCCCAAACTTCCTCCAACAACCAACTCCCAACAATCTATCTCAAAGTATTCCATTAACAATTTCTGTGACTTTACCCAATCAGTTACCGAAACAACCGGAAAGTCTGCACCATAAATTTCACCACTTGATGGATTAACTGACGTTGGTCCTGATGACCCACTACAACCGCCAATATTATTTGAACTAACAACAAAATACTTGTTCGTATCAATAGCCTTATCTGGTCCTATTATCTGGTCCCACCAACCCGCTGCTTTATCTTCAGTTGCTTCACCGGCAGCATGGTGATTGCCAGAGAATGCATGACATACCAAAATAGCATTTGTCTTTGCCTCATTAAGCTCTCCATAAGTTTCAACCATAAGCTCAAAACCAGGAAGAGATTGTCCGCATTCTAGATCTAGTCTATTTTTAAATTCTATTTTTTGCGTTGCTATCTTCATGCTAAAGATTGTATTAATCCCCCAATAAAAGCTTGTAAATATTGAATTAGTATTAAGCCAAACAAAGGAGATATGTCCAAGCCACCCATTGCAGGTATAACATTCTTAATTGGATACAGTATTTTATGAGATATTTCTTCTATTAATTTAAGCATTGGATGCTCATTGCCTTGAGCAACCCAGCTTATAATTACTGCTCCTATAATTGAATAGAGAATTATCTGAAGAGTTATATTGATAGTTGCTAAAAAAGCAATTGAAATCAAATTGCCAAATGCATAGTCATTTCCATAAGCGATGTAAAAACCTAAAAATTTAAAAAATACTGCAACTAAGAAGGCAAGAATAACTTGATTAGGAATGAAGAAAAATACTTTTGAGATAGGCGCAAATAATTTTACAAATATTTTTACAACAGGATTGAAGTAATCAACACGCAGCAAATTAAATATAAAATATAAATTTACTACATAGCTCAGCAGGCCGCTTAATATAACTATTATTTGTAAAGTACTAGGATTCATTAGATATTTCTTTTGCTCTATTCATTGCTGCTTTGATAGATTTGTTGAATGATTCAGTCATTTTCTCGGCTTTCATTACTTTCAAGCCCGCCTCTGTTGTTCCTCTTTTTGATGCTACAGATTTTATTAGCTCATCTATTGATTTATTTCCTCTTATTGATTCCCCAATTCCGCTCATCAAATTAGCCATAATTATCTTTGTTTTCTTAGAGTCTCCATCAACCATCTTGATTAAGGCCTTTTCATAAGACTTCAATAGGTGATAAAAGTAAGCAGGCCCGCTTCCTATGAGCCCAGTAAAATCATTGATGGTTTTCTCATTTGATACATCTAAAGTAATCCCTATTTTGTCAAAGAGTTTCTTTATATTTTTATATAGTGTCTTTGAGGCATTTACATTTAATAAAGCAGTTATACCCATGCCATGTTGAGAAGAGGTATTTGGCATCCCTCTAACAAGTTTCACATCTTTGGATATTGATAAATATTTCCTTGACCCTATCCCAGCAACAAGGCTAATTACTTTTGGTTTAGAGATATTTTGTGCAATTGCTTTATATGCATCCAAGGCATCTTTTGGCTTTACGCATAAAATAACTAAATCAATTGCATCATCAGATGCGACATATTTTTTTATACCTAACTTCTTGAGCTTTAACTGGTTTGCCTTATTTCTATCTATATAAAAAATGGAGTTTTTATTTAGACCGGATCTCAATAGACCAGATATTATTGCTTGAGCAATATTACCTCCTCCATAAAATAAGATTCTGTTCATGATCTTTTACCAAAAATTAATTCACCTATTCTAATCATCGTTGAACCACAAGCAATAGCTATCTTGTAATCTGAAGTGGTTCCCATTGAAAGCTCTGAAGCTGCTGGGTATTTTCTTTGGACGCTATCTTGTATTTTTTTACACTCACGCATAACTTGATAGGTTTTTCTATCATCATTATAAAGTTTAGGCATCACCATAATCCCTTTAAAAGAAAGATTCTTTTTAGATGAGATGAAAGAAGAGAATTCATAAATATTATCTTTATGAATTCCACTCTTGGAATCTTCTTCTGATATATTCACTTGAAGCAAAACATTCATTTTTTTACCAATAAGTCCGCATTCATCATTTAGTTTTTCAATCTCTTTAAGTCTCGATATTGAATGAACCCATTGAGCATTTTTTGCTATCAGTGCAATTTTATTAGATTGAATTGGTCCAATGAAATGCCAGCTAATATTAATACCCTCCTCATTGGCTTTAGCGGCTTTTTCATTCAGCTCTTGAGCATAATTTTCACCAAAATCTCGAATTCCATTGTTATAAGCTTCTTTTATTTGTTCATATTCCTTTCTTTTAGAGACTGCAATCAATGTACCAAAATCAAAGAGATTTTCTGAACTAATTCCTGAGTTTATTTTATCGATATTTTTTTTTATTTCTTCGAGCATGATTGCCTTACTAGAGGCGAATAACCTCTTTTAATTAACCTTTCCCTGGCATTATTTACTTCTGATCTATTTCCATATGGCCCCATCAAGACTCTATAAAAGATTTTTCCAGGCCTGGCTACACTGTTTACCTCATCAATCACGGCATCACCATCATTTGAAACATCTTCCAGTGTTTCATATGCATATTCTTTTTTCCCATATGTTTCAACCTGAAGAAAATAAATGCATGCTATCTCATTAATTACTTCGTCAATTTCAATTAGTATTTCATTTTCTTTAAATTTTGTAGGGAAGTTAAATTCAATTTCATTGTTTATTTCTCTTGGCTCAAATATTTTTATGTCAGTTTTAAAATAATACAGAGAAGCAAGGATGCACAGCCCAGCTAAAAATATTAAAAAAAATAATTGGCTATTAGGAATTACTTTTTCTTGAGAATATCGGGCGGTATATGTTGGCCTGCTTTTTGATTTTTTTATCGTTGCCTGAGATCTTCTTTTTGCAAAGTCCTTCATATTAATTTACATTTTTTCAATTGGCTCAATGCCTAAAAGGTTAAGACCATTTGCAATAACTTGCTTTGCAGCATTCAAACAAAAAAGAATAGAATCCATATTTTCTAAAGACTCAGAAAGTACGTGGTTGTCATTATAAAAACTGTGGAAACATTGAGAAAAATCTTTTAGATAATATACAACCAAATGAGGGTGAAGGTTTGCTCCAGACCTTTTTACAATATCTGGAAATTTACTGATTTCATGAATTAACTCGTCACAATTTTTATAATTATTATTCTCAATTTCATCAGCAGACACCGGAAGCTTTTTATTATTTTCTAAAAATCTTTCCTGCAAAGAGCATATGCGAGCATGAGCATATTGAATGTAATAAAAAATATTTTCCTTGTTGTCTGCTTTAGCAAGATCAATATCAAAATCTAGATGTTGATCTGCCTGCTTTGATAAATAGTAAAATCTTGCCGCATCTCTTCCAATTTCATCAACAAGGTCAGCGAGGGTATAGAATTCTCCACTTCGCGTAGACATTTTTACTTTTTTCCCGTCTTTAAAGAGGTTTGCAAATTGAACCAGCTGAACATTCAATTTGTTTTTGTCAAAACCAAGACCCTCTATCGAAGATTCTATTCTTTTAATATATCCATGGTGATCAGCGCCCCAAACATTTATTAAAGTATCGAATCCTCTGTCAATTTTATCTTTGTGGTAAGCAACATCTGATGCAAAATATGTAGGCCTTCCATCTTCTCTTACAAGAACTCTATTTTTATCATCCTTGGCGGAAGATGTATCTAGCCAAAGTGCTCCATTTTCTTTATAAGCTTGACCGCTATCTTGAAGAAATCTCATAGCACTACTTATTGGAGATGAGCTTTCACTGAGACTGCCCAGAGAAGATTCATAATACCAATTATCATGAATTACACTGAAATCTTTCAAATCTTCTTTTATTGAACAGAGCACCTCATCAAGAGATATCTCTTTTGCATTCTCCCATAACAATTTGTCTTCTTTAATCCTATTTGTAATCTC
>CBFHRY010000023.1:0-6923 GCA_965658385.1 Gammaproteobacteria bacterium | reverse complement strand
CGTCTATTTCTTTTTCAGGGTCTTCTGGAAGGTTGGTTAAAATACTTTCAACGTTTTTAGATGGCTTGCCGTGAGTGTCTATAAATTTATCTGCAATATCTAAAATATATTGACCCTTATATGAGCTCTCGGGCATCTTAGAGTTGTCAACGCCAATTAATCTTAAACAAACACTACTTGTAAGAATATCTATTTGTCTGCCGGCATCATTTACATAGTATTCTTTTTCGACATCATGACCGCAGGCTTCAAGTATTCTTCCAATGGCATCACCATATGCCGCACCTCTGCCATGGCCTACATGAAGTGGGCCGGTAGGATTTGCAGAAACAAACTCAATTTGTATCTTCTTTTTATTTTTTGATGCGCTTCTCCCAAAGTCCTTGCTAGCTTCATTTGCATTCTTAATGGATCTGACAAAAGCACTTCTTGTTAATTTTATATTTATAAAACCAGGACCAGCTGACTCAGCGCTTTCAATTTCTTCAAGTTTGTTGAGCTCGGCAGTTAGGTTTTTCGATAACTCCTTTGGATTTGCTTTTAATGCCCCAGCAGCAATCATACAAACATTTGATGTGATGTGGCCTTTATTAAGACTGTCTGTTATCGAAGTAGTATATTTGCTTTTGACTTTTAAATAACCTTCACTATCTTGACCAAAAGACTTAATCAGAAAGCCATCTATTACATCATTAATAATATCAATCATAGAATTAAGCTCTACTTACATAGGATTCTGTTCTTGTATCAACTTTAATTTTTTCTCCCTCATTCACAAATAAGGGCACTTGAACAGACACCCCTGTTTCAAGCTCAGCTGATTTAGTAGCTCCTGATACAGTATCGCCTTTTACACCAGGTTCAGACTTCACTATTGTTAATTCAACAAAAACTGGAGGCTCAACAAGAATAGGGGAGTCATCCCAGGTAACAATTTCACATATTTCTTGGCCTATAAGCCATTTTTTAGCATCCTGCATAACCTCCGGACCTACTTCTATTTGCTCAAATGTAAGAGAGTCCATGAAATGCCAATTATTTCCATCTGAGTACAAAAACTCCATCTCTTTATGATTTATGTCTGCAGTCTCAACTGACTCTCCAGATTTGAATGTTTTGTCGTTTGTATTACCTGTTAAGAGATTCTTGTATTTAACACGCATAACAGCCTGTCCTTTTCCTGGCTTATGAAATTCATGACTCACTATTGAGCAAGGGGCACCATCAAGCAGGAGCTTGGTTCCATTTTTAAATTGGCTTGTAGATATTTTCATAGTTGTGTTATTTTAATTGCAGAGGTCATTAAAATGAAAAAGTTAATTATATTTATTTTTACAATTGTAATTGTAACTTCTTGTAGCAATTCTAGCGAACATGAAGCCAAAGATGAAAGCCTTCAAGATTTTATTGAAAGAATCGAAGCCGAAGATGAGTTAATCAATCCTATTATTTATTCAGCATCGTGGATAAGCTCAAACTTTATAACTCATGACTCACAATTAGTATTGGCAGATTATTCCAAGCGCAGCACTCTTGTTGATCTTCAAAGATCAAAGGATGCAAGTTCTTATAACGCCTCTTCAGCCTCAGATACAGAGAGAAGAAAACTAAATATCCTTAAATCTGCATTTGTAATGCCACCTCCATTAGATGATGCTCTTGCCACCGAACTATCAAAAATTGAAACAAAACTTAGCGCAATGTATGGAAGTGGCATCCATTGTTTCTCAGAAAATGATTGCAATGATCTAGAGGGGTTTGAGGCTATTATTGATAACTCTAGAGATCCAAAAGAATTAAAGAAAGCTTGGGAAGGTTGGCATGAAATAGGCAAGCCTATGAAGGGTCCTTATATGAGAATGGTTGAAATTGGTAACCAGGGGGCGCAAGAGCTTGGCTATGATGATCTTTCAGATCTATGGTTCAGCAAATACGACATGCCATCAGAAGAATTTTTACAATCTATTGATGAAGTTTGGAACGAAGTTAAGCCGCTTTATGATGCATTACATTGTCATGCAAGAGAAATGCTTAATGAGGAATATGGAGATGAAGTGGTAAGCAAAGATGGCCCATTACCGGTTCATGTCCTTGGAAATATGTGGGGCCAATCATGGTCTAATATCTATGACATTATTTATAAAAACAAAGCTCAAAAAAATAAGTTAGATGTTACCAAGATTATCTTAGATAAAAATTTAAGTGAAATTGAAATGGTTGAGATAGCTGAGGATTTTTTCCTTTCAATTGGTTTTGAGCCCTTGCCTGAAACTTTCTGGGAGAGATCTTTGTTTGTTAAACCCAAAGACCGATCAGTTGTTTGTCATGCTTCGGCTTGGAACTTAGATCCTGCAAACAACGATCTTAGAATAAAAATGTGTATAGAGCGAAATGAGGAAGATTTTTCAACAATTCATCATGAGCTTGGCCATATTTTTTATTATCAAGCTTACAATCATTTGCCCTCTCTTTTTAGAGCCGGGGCTAATGACGGCTTCCATGAAGCATTTGGAGATTTATTAACATTATCCATAACCCCTGATTACCTTCAGCAAATTGGATTCATTGATCAAGATCAAGCGATAGAAGCTAAAGAAGATGAGATTGGTCTCTTAATGAAACAGGCTCTAGAAGGAGTTGTGGTTGTTCCATGGGCGCTAATGCTTGATAAGTGGAGAGCAGGAATTTTTAAAGGCGAAATTGCATATGATGAGCTCAATGATTCTTGGTGGGACTTGAGAAATAAATATCAAGGCATAGCTCCACCTTCAGATAGATCTGGAGACAGCTTTGATCCAGGTGCGAAGTACCACATTCCCGCAAATACTCCATATACTAGATATTATTTAGCAAGAATTATGCAGTATCAGTTTCATGAATCTCTTTGCCTAGCAGCAGGATTTGATGGTCCTCTTCACGAATGCTCAATTTATGGAAACAAAGATGCCGGAAATAAAATAATTTCTACAATGGCTCTTGGTAGAAGTGTTCCATGGCAAGATGCTTTTAAGGAGATTACAGGAACAGAAAAGTTAAGTGGAAAATCTATAATGAATTATTATAAACCTCTTAAAGAGTGGCTGGATATACAAAACGAAAACAGAATATGTGGATGGAGTAAATCATGAAAAAAATTGTAAACCTTTTAATTTCTTTAGTTGTATTTCTAATTGCAATCTCAATTGCGAATGCAACTGGTAATAGCTTGGTGGTTGAGGCAGTGCTAATTGCTTTTATTATTCAATGGACCGCCTTTATTCCCGCATATGTCTTTCAGACAGAAAAATTTTATGACTTAACAGGTACATTAACCTATCTAACTGTTACATGGTACACCCTGTATATGAGCTCAGAAAAATTTACAAATCTTGATGCAGCAAGCATTGCAATAGTCTTATTCATAAGCTTATGGGCAATAAGACTTGGAAGTTTCTTATTTTCAAGAATTCATAAAGATGGCGAAGATAAAAGATTCAGAACGATTAAGCCTTCTGCAACTCAATTCTTTATGACATGGACTCTGCAGGGCTTATGGGTTTCTTTATGTTCAATGTGTGCTTTAACTGCCATTTCATCTGAGTCTGGTGTAGTTGTAAATGCATTTTATTATTTAGGGGTCGGATTATTTATTTATGGTTTCATTACCGAAGTAAAAGCAGACAACGAAAAATCTAAGTTTAGATCAGTTCCTGAAAATAGAGACAAATTTATTACTACAGGGCTATGGGCAAAATCCAGACATCCAAATTACTTTGGAGAAATTGTCTTATGGGCTGCAATTGCTGTAATTTCATTGCCCTCTTTAAGCGGCCTTCAATACATCACACTAATATCTCCAATATTTACTTACGTACTATTAGTGCATGTTAGTGGTGTTAGAATGCTAGAGGCTAGAGGTCAAAAGAAATGGGGTCATTTAGAAGAGTATAAGGCTTATCAAAAATCAACCCCAATGCTATTTCCAAGGCTTTAAATACTTAGCATGTAATGACATTGTAAAGATAAAATATTAAAGTTATATATAGATTTTGCATATAATGATCATGCTGTTATTATAGGCAAACTTTTAGGGAGTCAATTATGAAAAATAAATTGTTAATTATGCAATTGTGCATTGCTTTTTCCTTACCTTTTACTACTCATTCTGCTGAAAATGTAGCAGAGAGCGCTTCAATAAATATGGAAAGTGTTTTAGAGGTTGGAAGAGAGAATCAAATACTTTCAGCAGCATCTCAAGATAAAATAGATGCAACAGAGAGACAAACTGACAAAATAGTAAATGAGTGGAAAGTTGTTTCAAAACAGGTTGAAGGATTAAAAGTTTATAACGAGCAAAAAAGAATCCAAATCAAAGCTCAGCTTGAGCTTATGGACAAGCTTGATGAGCAGCTTGTACAAGTAGTTGTGATGCAAAGGCAGATTCCCCCTTTGGCACAAAGAATGCTTGAAAGCTTAGAAAGTTTTGTTTCATTAGATACACCTTTTAGGCTTGAGGAAAGACAAAGCAGAATTGATTTAGTGAGATCGTCTCTGGCTAAACCTAAAGTAACTGCTTCAGAACAGGTAAGACAGGTTTTAGAGGCTTATAACATCGAAGCAGAATACGGAAGAAAAGTTGATACATACCCACAAACAATTTCTATTGATGGCAATAACTTAGAGGTTAATGTTCTTGTTATAGGAAGGGTTGGTATGTTCTACCAGACTAAAGATGAGAGATCTAGCGGAAGGTGGAACAATGAAATTGGTGAGTGGGAGTCACTTCCAAATAGCTATACTAAGGCTATCAGAGATGGTATAAGAATGGCTAAAAAGCTTACTCCTGTAGACATGCTAATGATGCCAGTAATTAAAGGAGAGGCATAATGAAAACTCTAAGAATATTACCGTTTTTTATATTATTTTCTTTTGTATCAACTCTATTTGCTCAAGAAGATGCCGTGGCTGTTGAAGAGCCAACAACTGTTGAGGCTTTGTTATCTTTAGTTAAAGAGGGTAAAACCAGAGAACAAGCAGAAAACAAAGACAGAGAAAAGAAATTTTTAGCTAATAAAAGTAAACAGGCTTCTATTTTGGCTGCTGAAAAAAGAGAGCTTGCTAGACAAGAAAAAATAGCCGACCAGCTTGAAGCTGAATATAAAAAGAACGAAGAGACTTTAAGAGTAAAAGAAGAGGCTTATCAAAAAGAGCTTGGCTCTCTTGTTGAGCTGTTTGGACACTTACAAAGTTCTGCCGGTGAGGCTGCTGTCCAGTTTTCTGGCTCACTCACTTCAGCTCAGTTTGGAACTGACAGAGTTGCATTCTTAAATGATTTGACTAAAAAAATGTCCGAAACAACCGAATTACCAACTATTAGAGAAATAGAAGGGTTATGGTATGAACTTCAAAGAGAAATGGTTGCAAGCGGTCAAGTAGTTGGATTTACTGCGAATGTTAATGATGTAGATGGCACATCATCAGAATGTGATGTCGTAAGAGTTGGATTATTTAATGCGGTTTGTGATGGAAAATACTTAGAATACTCAGCTACCAAAGGTGAATATTCTTTCTTGCCAAGACAACCTGCTGGAAGATATACAAAAACAGCTAAAAATATTGCTGAAGCAGATGCTGGAGAACAAGTTAGATTTGGTATTGATCCAACCGGTCCTACTGGCGGAAGCTTATTAGCAAATTTGATTCAAACACCATCATTGCTGGAGAGAGCTCAGCAGGGTAGAGAGGTTGGATATGCAATTATTGCTGTTGGTACAATTGGTATTCTTATAGCTATATGGAAGTTAATTGAACTTGCGCAGCTTGGAAAAGCAGTAAGAAATCAGGCTAACTCTAAAGTTGCCGATTCACGCAATCCTCTTGGAAGAGTACTTAAGGTTGGAAAAGATAACTTTGATAAGGATATAGATACTCTTGAGCTAAAACTTGCTGAGGCAATTATGGCTGAGAGACCTGCAATTGAAAGAGGTATTGGAGCTGTAAGGATTATATCAGTGGTAGCTCCATTAGCTGGTTTGTTAGGAACTGTTACAGGAATGATCGTGACTTTCCAAATGATCACATTATACGGAACTGGTGACCCTAAATTAATGGCTGGTGGTATATCACAAGCATTGGTTACTACAGTTTTAGGTTTGCTTGTTGCCATACCTACTACACTTCTTCATTCTTTTACTGCTTCGTCCGCTAGAGGGATAATCAGCACATTAGAAGAGCAAAGTACAGGTATCCTAGCAGAGCATTCTGAAGCGGGTTAATATTTAATATGCCATACGCACTTGTAGAAGCATTTACATCCATCAGAGACTTTATGGAAGCTGGTGGAAGTGTGTTATGGCTTATTGCTGTGCTAGTCTTTTTTATGTGGGGTATGATCTTTGAGAGAATTTGGTATTTTTCTCATGGCCATAGCGTTTATGTAAAAGACTTAGCTGAAAAATGGAATTCAAGAAAAGACAAAACCTCTTGGCATGCTCTACAAATAAGAGAAAAGCTCATGTCAGAAGCCAGATCTGAAATAAATAAAAATATGTCCATGATACAAACATGTGTAATGCTTGCGCCTTTGTTTGGATTATTAGGGACTGTTACAGGAATGATCGAAGTCTTCCAAGTAATGGCTTTTAATGGTGGTGGTGATGCTAGAGCTATGGCTGGGGGAGTTTCAAAAGCAACATTGCCAACAATGGCAGGAATGGTTGTTGCATTATCAGGGGTTTTTGTAAGTATTTATTTGAATAGTGCAAGTGAGAAGCATGAAACTGATCTTAGAGAATTGATCAAAAGAGAGTTATAGGAGTTTTTATGAGAAGAAACGCAATTACAACTGCTGTAAAAGAAGAAGAAAGTGAAATAAATCTAACACCAATGCTGGATGTTGTTTTTATTATGCTTATTTTCTTTATTGTTACAGCAAATTTTATTAA
>CBFHRY010000022.1:0-13636 GCA_965658385.1 Gammaproteobacteria bacterium | reverse complement strand
GTTAACCTTAAATGCTTTATGAGAAACCATTTGTCTAGCTTCTGCTCTAGTACATCCAAAGCCCATTCTGTAAACAACATTATCAAGCCTCTTTTCAAGTAATGATAATAAGTTTTCACCTGTATTTCCTTTTTGAGATGCAGCTTTTTTGTAGTAATTTCTAAATTGTTTCTCTAAAACTCCATACATTCTTCTAACTTTTTGTTTTTCTCTTAACTGCAAACCATAATCAGACAACCTTCCTCTTCTTGCCCCTTGAGCTCCCGGAGGCGAATCCATGTTACATTTTGATTCAATTGCTCTTACTCCACTTTTAAGGAAAAGATCAGTCCCTTCTCTTCTTGAAAGTCTTAGTGATGGTCCTCTATATCTAGCCATTTACTTCTCCGTTAAACTCTTCTTTTTTTAGATGGTCTACATCCATTATGAGGTAATGGTGTGACGTCAGTTATACTTTTAATTTTTAACCCGCATGCATTTAAAGACCTTATAGCAGACTCTCTTCCACCGCCAGGACCTTTAACCTTCACATCCAAATTAATCATTCCAAACTCTTTTGCAGTATTTCCAGCCTTTTCAGCAGCTATCTGTGCAGCAAAAGGCGTGCTTTTTCTTGAGCCTTTAAAACCTGAGCCTCCAGATGTTGCCCAGCAAACAGTATTTCCCTGCTTATCAGTTATAGTTACAATTGTATTGTTGAAAGAAGAGTGAATATGCGCCACTCCATCAGTAACAATCTTTTTTGATTTCTTTCCTTTTACTGCCATCTTTATTAACCTCTCATTGGTTTTTTAGCGCCTTTTCTTGTTCTGGCATTTGTTTTAGTTCTCTGGCCTCTTGTTGGAAGTTTTCTTCTATGTCTTACTCCTCTATATGACTTAAGATCCATTAATCTTTTTATATTGGTGCTTATCTCTCTTCTTAGATCACCTTCTACATTTATTTTTGCAACTGAACTCCTAATTAACTCAATCTCATCTTCGGTAAGATCAGATATTTTTCTTGTATAGTCAATCTTTAGCTCTTTACATATAGTCTGAGCAGTAGTTCTGCCAATTCCAAATATATGTGTAAGAGAGATCTCTACATGTTTGTTTTCAGGAATATTAACTCCAGCTATCCTTGCCATATCTTATCCTTGTCTCTGTTTATGTTTTTTGTCTGTTTTACAGATAACAAATAGAACGCCATTTCTTCGAACTATTTTGCAATTTCTGCAGATTTTTTTTACTGATGCTTTAACTTTCATATTATCTTTTGTAGTTTTTTAAATTTGCTTTTTTCATTAATGATGCATATTGTCCTGACATCAAATGAGATTGAACTTGAGCCATAAAATCCATTAATACAACAACAATAATTAGGACTGAGGTTCCACCAAAATAGAAAGAAACTCCTGCAAAATTAATTAAGGCTAATGGAAGCAAGCATATAAGCGTTAAATATATTGCTCCGAAAACAGTTAATCTCGCAAGCACAGCATCAATATAATTTGCTGTTTGCTCACCGGGCCTAATACCAGCTATGTATGCTCCAGACCTTTTTAGATTATCTGACACTTCTTTTGTATTAAAGGTTAATGCTAACCATATAAAACAAAAGGAAATTATGAGCGTAGCAAAAACTAGTACATATAGAGGTTGTCCAGGGTTTAAAGCTAAAGAAATGCTTTGTAAAAAACCAAGTGACTCACTTTGACCAAACCAAGTTGACAATGAAGCTGGAAATAATAGAAATGTGCTTGCAAAAATTGCAGGTATAACTCCTGCCATATTCACTTTGAAAGGTAGATGGCTTGATTGCGCCTGCATCATCCTTCTGCCTTGTTGACGTTGAGCATAATTTACAGTGATCCTTCTCTGACCTCTTTCAATAAATACTACGATTGCAATTACAATCATTGCCAATAAACCAATTCCGATAAGTAGAAGTATATTTAAATCCCCTTGCCTCGCTTGCTCAAGAGATTGGCCAATAGCCCCTGGTATACCTGTTAAAATACTTGTAGCAATAATTATAGAGATTCCATTTCCTATACCTCTCTCAGATACCTGCTCTCCTAACCACATTAAAAATACTGTTCCTGCCACTACTGAGAAGACTGCAGAAACAAAGAATGAAGTACCAGGTGTGAAGGCTAGTCCACTAGATGAAAGCGTGACAGCTAATGCAGAAGCTTGAATAAATGCAAGAATGACTGTTCCATATCTTGTATATTGTGTGATTTTATTCCTTCCAGCCTGTCCATCCTTTTTTAGCTCTATTAAATAAGGAATAGAGTTTGAGAATAGCTGCATAATAATTGCAGCTGATATGTATGGAATTACGTTAAGCGCAAAAACACTCATCCTCTCTAAAGCTCCACCAGAGAACATATTAAACATATCTAAGATAGTTCCCTGATTCTGCTCAAAAAGTTGGGCTAATCGATCTGGGTCTATTCCAGGTATTGGTATGTGTGAGCCAATTCTATAGACAATAATTGCCATGAAGACAAATCTTAGTCTTTTCCATAGATCACTCATTCCTGCACCTTGCTCAGCCATGATTATTCCTTAATGGATCCTCCAGCTTTTTCAATTGATGCTTTCGCACCCTTTGTTACCTTAATACCCTCTACAGACATTTTTGATGTGACTTCGAAATCTCCAAAGATTTTTACTTTCTTTATAGATTTTCCTATAACTTTATTTTCTTTCAAAGTCTCTAAAGTTACCTTTTCCATACCGTTAATTAATTTAAGATTAACGTCTTTAAGATGGTTATTTGTTCTTGAAGAGAAACCAAATTTAGGCAGTCTTTGTTGAAGTGGCATTTGTCCACCCTCAAAACCACGCCTAACATTTCCCCCTGATCTTGATTTTTGACCTTTATGACCTCTACCGGCTGTTTTTCCAGTACCAGATCCAATGCCTCTTCCAACTCTCTTCTTGTCTTTAGATGTTGCTACATCAGATATAGTATTGAGGGCTAAATTATTATCTGTTTCACTCATTTTATTATTCCTGAATTTCAATCATGTCTGAAATTTTATTGATCATTCCTCTGTTGCTTGGGGTATCAATAATAGTTACTGTTTGGTTTAGTTTTTTAAATCCAAGCCCCTTAATGCAAAGCTTATGGGACTTCATTCTCCCAATTCCGCTTTTAACTAACTTTATATTTATTGTTTTATCTTTGCTCATGATACTTGCTCTACTTTAATACCTCTCCTGCTAGCAACTGTTTCTGGTGACTCCATGGCACTTAAAGCATTTATGGTTGCTCTTACTACATTAACTGGATTAGTTGATCCATAGCATTTTGCTAAAACATTTTGCACTCCAGCAAGCTCTAGAACTGCTCTCATTGCACCACCAGCAATAATACCTGTACCCTCTGATGCAGGTTGCATATAGACATTAGCTGAGCCATGCTTTGCTTTTATTGGGTACCATATCGTAGTGTTATTAAGCTCTACCTCAACCATGCTTCTACGTGCATTTTCCATGGCTTTTTGAATGGCAATTGGAACTTCTTTAGCCTTACCTCTTCCAAAACCCACTCTTCCATTACCATCACCAACTACAGTCAAAGCAGTGAATCCAAAGATTCTTCCACCTTTAACAACTTTTGCTACCCTGTTAACTTGAACTAACTTTTCTTCAAGCGCATCTTGTTGCTGATTGTTTGTATTATTTCTATTATCTTTCATTGTATTTATTAAAACTCCAAGCCTGCGTCTCTTGCTGAATCAGCAAGCGCTTTTATTCGGCCATGATATTTATAACCAGATCTATCAAAAACTACTTTTTTAACTCCACTCTCTAATGCTCGTTCAGCTACTTTTTTACCAACTGCAGCAGCTGCTTTAACATTATTAGATTTTTCTTCAATTTCCTTCTCGACTGTTGATGCAGATGCAATAACTTTAGAACCCAAGCTATCAAAAACTTGAGCATAAAAATGCTGTGAAGATCTATATACAGTCAGTCTAGGTGTTTCTTGATGTCTGATGTTCATCCTAGTTTTCTTTGCTCTTCTGAGCCTAGAAATATTTTTAACACTCATTATGCGCCTCCAGCAGCTTTCTTAGCTTCTTTTCTTCTAATAATTTCATCTGAATATTTAACCCCTTTGCCCTTGTATGGCTCAGGTGGTCTAAATGCTCTAATTTCTGCAGCAGCTTGACCAAGAATTTGTTTATTAAAGCTTTTTAGAACCACTTCTGTTTGTGATGGTGTTTCAACTGATACTTCTTCAGGTAATTGATATTTGACAGGATGTGAAAAGCCTAGAGTTAATTCAAGGAGTTTGCCTGATGCTTTGGCCCTATACCCAACCCCTTTAAGTTCAAGCTTCTTCTCAAATCCATCAGAAACACCAATAACCATGTTATTAATTAAAGCTCTAGATGTTCCTGCAAGTGCAATAGATTGTTTAGATGTTTCATCATATTTTACTGATGCAATATTGTCTTGAATGTCCAAAGAGATTGATTCTGATAATTCAAACGACATTTCACCAAGCTTACCTTTGACATTAACTGAGTTTGACTCAAAAGTTATAGTAACTCCGTCTGGTATAGTAATTGGATTTTTAGCAACTCTTGACATTTAAAATACCTCGCACAAAATTTCGCCGCCAATATTCTTAGACTTAGCATCTTTGTCTGTCATCAAGCCTTGATTAGTTGATACTATGTATGATCCAAGACCATTTTTAACTTGTTTGAGATCTGAAGCAGCTGAATACTTTCTTAAGCTGGGCTTGCTAATTCTTACAAGATCTTGAATAACTGGCTTTTCATTAAAATATTTTAAAGTGATTTTTATGGCTGGCTTTCCATCGCTTTCGACTTTCTCACAGCCCTTGAGATAACCCTCACTAACTAAAACATCTACTAACTGATGTTTGAGTTTTGAGTATGGAGCATGCACGTCTTTCTTACCACGCATTAATCCGTTACGTATTCTTGTTAAACAATCTGAAATAGGATCTTGAAAACTCATAATTTTACCAACTTGATTTAACTAAACCTGGAATATCTCCTCTCATAGCTGCTTCTCTAAGCTTAATTCTGCTAAGCCCAAATTTTCTATATACAGCATGAGGTCTTCCAGTAACCTGACATCTTCTAACAACTCTTGAGGGACTAGCGTTCCTAGGAAGTTTTTGAAACTTCTTATATGCCTCATATCTCTCTTCGCTAGGCAAACTGAGATCAGAAAATATTGCTTTAAGTTCTGCTCTTTTTGCAGCATATTTCGCAACAGTTTTTATTCTTTTATGCTCTCTTGCAATCATTGATTTCTTTGCCATAAATTTATACCTATTTTTTAAATGGAAACTCTAAAGCTTCTAGTAGCGCCTTAGCATGTTCTTTGTTTGTTGCAGATGTATTAATACAAACATCCATACCTCTAATATTGTCAATATTGTCGTAATTAATCTCTGGAAAGATAATCTGTTCTTTAATTCCAAAATTATAATTACCCTGCCCATCAAATGATTTTGAGTTTAGGCCTCTAAAATCTCTTTCTCTTGGAATTGCTATATTAATTAGCCTTTCCATAAATTCATACATTTTGTCACCCCTAAGAGTAACTTTGCAGCCCAAAGGCCAACCTTCTCTTATCTTAAAACTTGCTACTGATTTTCTTGCTTTTGTTACCACAGGCTTTTGTCCAGCAATAGCAGTTAGATTTTGCACAGCAGATTCAAGATGTTTTTTATCATTAGCAGCCTCTCCAACCCCCATGTTAATTACAACTTTAGTAAGCTTGGGTACGGCCATGACATTTTGTATTCCAAGCTTTTCTTGTAATGCTGGAACAAGGTCTTTTTTGTATGTTTCTTTTAAATTTGACATTATTTAATCTCTTTATTATTTGATTTGAATAATCTAATTTTTTTACCTTCTTTATCAACTGAATAAGCAATCTTGTCTTTTGACTTAGTTTTAGAGTTCCAGATTGCTAAATTGGATAAATCAATGGAAGATTCTTGCTCAACAATTCCTCCAGTGATACCCATTTCAGGATTTGGCTTAGTATGCTTTTTAACCATATTTACACCTGTAACAATCCCTTTATTTTTAGATTTAAGTATCTTTCTTAAAGTTCCTGTTTTACCAACATCTCTTCCGGCTAATACAACAACCTCATCACCAGTTCTTAATTTAGTAGTAATATTTGTCATCTTTATAGTACCTCAGGGGCAAGTGACAATATTTTCATATGCTTGCCATCTCTTAATTCTCTTGTAACAGGCCCAAAAACCCTCGTTCCAATTGGAGCTTTCTGATTGTTAATAAGAACAGCTGCGTTTTCATCAAATTTTATTAAAGAGCCATCTTTTCTTCTAACGCCTTTTTTTGTTCTTACAATTAGCGCATCAACAACCTGTCCTTTTTTAACTTTTCCAGTCGGGATAGCTTCTCTAACAGCAACTTTGATAACGTCGCCGATATTTGCATATCTCCTTTTTGAACCGCCAAGAACCTTTATACACATGACGCTTCTAGCACCGCTGTTATCAGCGATTTTTAAAAGTGATTGCATTTGTATCATTATTCACTCTCCTCAACTTCGGCAACTTTTGCTGGTTCAGATTTATCAGCCTGATTATCATTAACAAGAATCCATGTTTTGGTTTTAGAAAAAGGCTTGCATTCTTTTACGGTGACAACATCACCTATTGATGCATTATTTTCTTCGTCATGAGCATGGACTTTAGTTGATCTTTTAATAATCTTTCCATACAAGGGATGCTTAACCTTTCTTTCAATCTGAACAGTGATTGTCTTATCAGCTTTGTTGCTGGTAACAACTCCTGTCAATATTCTTGGATTAGAATTTTCCATTATTTTTCATCCTTTAATTTATTAGCATTAATCAATGTTTTAATCCTAGCTATTTTCTTTTTTACTTCTCCAAGCTGACTTGTCTCATTTAATTGACCAGTCTTATGTTTGATTCTCAGCGTAAACTGATCTTCTCTAGCAACCATGAGCTCAGCTTCTAATTCTTTAGAGCTCTTGTTTTTTAATTCAGCAAATTCTTTATTCATTTATACGTCCTTGCTAATAAAATGGGTTTTAACTGGAAGCTTGGCTGATGCAAGTTTGAAAGCTTCTCTAGCTAATTCTTCAGTAACTCCAGCCATTTCAAACATTACTTTTCCAGGCTGAACTAAAGCAACCCAGTATTCGACATTTCCTTTACCCTTACCCATTCTTACCTCTAAAGGCTTTTTGGTTATTGGTTTGTCTGGAAAGATTCTTATCCAAATATTACCGCCCCTTTTAATATGTCTTGTCATTGCTCTTCTGGCTGCTTCAATTTGTCTAGCAGTAATTCTTCCTCTGCCAGAAGCTACCAAACCAAATCTTCCAAAAGCAACAGTATTACCATTTTGTGCAAGGCCTCTATTTCTGCCTTTATGCATTTTTCTAAATTTTGTTTGTTTTGGCTGTAACATAATGCTTAATTTCCTTGATCAACTTTATATGGATCTTCAGTGGTCTCGCCCTTGAATACCCAAACCTTCACACCAATTATTCCGTAAGTAGTCAATGCTTCAGCTGTTCCATAATCTATATCAGCCCTTAAGGTATGCAGTGGGACCCTTCCCTCTCTGTACCATTCAGTTCTTGCAATTTCTGCACCATTTAATCTTCCAGATACTTCAACTCTCACACCTTTAGCACTTTGCCTCAGAGCGCTTTGTACCGTTCTCTTCATTGCTCTTCTAAACATTACCCTTCTTTCTAATTGCTGAGCTATTCCCTCAGCAAGAATAGTTGCATCTAGGTCAGGTTTTTTTACCTCTTTAATATTTATTTGAGCTGGTTTCTTGACAATTTTTTCAACAGCTTTCTTTAAATTTTCTATCTCCTCACCACGCTTACCAATAATAATTCCTGGTCTAGATGTAAAAATTGAAACAACAAAATTTTCTGCAGATCTTTCTAATTCGATTTTGCTTATTGATGAATTCTTAAGTTTTACCTTAAAGTATTCTCTTACTTTAAGATCTTGAATTAAGTTCTCAGAAAAAGCCTTTCCTTTTGCATACCAATTAGCGTTTTGCTTTTTACTAGTACCTAATCTAAAGCCAGTTGGATTTACTTTTTGTCCCATTATTTACTACCCTCGGATAAAATAATTTCTATGTGGCATGTTGGTTTAATAATCCTGTCAGCTCTGCCTCTAGCTCTTGGTTTCATTCTTTTAAGTCTCATGCCTTGATTTACGATAATTGATTTAACTGATAATAAGTCTATGTCTGCTTTATCATTATGCTCAGCATTAGCAATAGCAGACTCTAGAAGCTTTTTAATTACAGCTGCGCCTTTTTGTTTGTTAAAGCCTAAGAAATCCATAGCATCTTGAACTGATTTCCCTCTAATTGCGTTAGCAACAAGCCCAGCTTTTTGGGGCGATAGTCTTGTTCCTTTTAAATAAGCTCTTGTTTCCATTATTTAGCCTTCCTGTCGCCTGAGTGCATTCTAAATGTACGAGTTAGAGAAAATTCACCAAGCTTATGACCTACCATATCCTCATTTACATATACAGGAACATGTTGTCTTCCGTTATGAACAGCTATAGTTAATCCAACCATAGATGGATTAATCATAGATCTTCTTGACCAAGTTTTAATTGGTCTCTTGTCATTTGATGCAACTGCTGCTTCAACCTTTTTTTCAAGGGATAAATCTATAAATGGACCTTTTTTAAGTGATCTTGGCATTTTACTTTCTACTTCCTCTTCTTCTAATAATTAAATCGTCAGTTCTTTGATTTTTTCTAGTCTTGTAACCCTTAGTAGGAACGCCCCAAGGTGTGGATGGATGTCTTCCACCTGATGTTCTACCTTCACCACCACCATGTGGATGGTCAACAGGGTTCATAGCAACACCTCTGACAGTTGGTCTAACACCTCTCCATCTTTTAGCTCCAGCTTTACCAAGTGACTTAAGGTTATTTTCCTGGTTTGATACAACTCCTAATGTTGCCCTGCATTCCCAAAGAACCTTTCTTGTTTCACCTGATTGAAGTCTTAAAGTTGCATATATACCCTCTTTTGCGATTAGTCTGGCTGAAGTGCCAGCACTTCTTGCAAGCTGCGCCCCTTTAAGTGGCTTAAGCTCTACACAATGAACATTGGTTCCTAGAGGTATGTCTTTTAATTTCATTGAATTGCCGACTTTAATTTCACACTTCTCAGCAGAAATAACCTCATCGCCGACATTTAACTTAGATGGGGCAATAATATATCTTCTTTCGCCGTCTTTGTACTTTAGAAGAGCTATGTGAGCAGATCTATTTGGATCATATTCTAATCTCTCTACAGTAGCTGGAATATTTAATTTATTTCTCTTAAAGTCTATTATTCTGTAATGTTGTTTGTGGCCACCACCTTGATGTCTTACGGTAATTCGGCCATTATTATTTCTTCCACCATTTTTTGATTTAGGCTGAATTAAGGATTTGAGCGGTTTCCCTTTATACAAGTCAGTTTTGACGGATATTACACCCCGTCTTCCTGGACTTGTAGGTTTTGCTTTTATTACTGGCATGATTAATTAATACCCTCAAGTTGTATTTCAGAGTCTTTTCCAAGAGTTACAAAAGCTTTTTTATAATTTGATCTCTTGTAAATTCCCGTTCTATTTCTTTTCTTTTTACCCTTTACTATTGAAGTAGTAACTTTTAGAACTTCAACTTTAAAAAGTTTTTCTACGGCTTGTTTGATCTCTCTTTTGTTTGCTGAAAGATCTACTTTAAAAACAAACTGCTTAAGCTCTTCGCCCAATCGAGAAGATTTTTCAGTAACTATTGGGGCTTGAATCAATGTGTATAATTTTTCGTTATGCATCTACCCACTCCTCAATTTGTTTAAATGCTTCGGCAGTTACTGCTACTTTTTGAGCCTTGAGCAAAATAACTGGGTTGATCTCCCTCACAGTTATTACATCTACATTTGGAATATTTCTTACAGACAAAAATAGGTTAATGTCTATCTCATCAGTAATAATTAGGACCTTGCTTAATGAAAATTCATTCAAAAATTTTGCTATTTCTTTTGTTTTTGGTTTGTCTAAAACAGGATTTTCGATAGCAACGAGCCTCTCTTGTCTAAGTAACTCAGAAAATATAGATCTTATAGCAGCTCTATACATCTTCTTATTGATCTTCTTGCTATAGTCTCTTGGTCTAGAAGCAAAGGCTACACCACCACCTCTCCAAAGCGGACTTCTGATAGTACCTGCTCTAGCTCTTCCTGTTCCCTTTTGTCTATATGGTTTTTTACCACCACCTCTAACATCAGATCTAGTCTTTTGTTGAGAAGTTCCCTGTCTTGAACCAGCCATGAAGCTTACAACAGCTTGATGAACAAGAGATTCATTAAAGTCTCTTCCAAAAGCAGAATCAGATATATCTATGTTCTGTTTTTTTGTTGTTGATAATAAGTCTATTTTCATGATCTTTTTAGCGAAGGTTTAATTTTTAGGTCTGAACCATTAAATCCTGGAACTGCTCCTTTAATATAAATGATGTTATTCTCAACATCTAAATCAACTATTTTTAAGTTCTGAACAGTTTTTTGTACATTACCCATATGACCTGACATCTTTTTACCTTTCCAAACTCTTCCTGGAGTTTGACATTGACCAATTGAACCATGAGCTCTATGAGATAATGAATTACCATGGGTAGCATCTTGCATAGCAAAGTTGTGTCTTTTAATAACCCCAGCATAACCTTTACCTTTCGATGTTCCTGTGACATCAACATATTGACCAACTTCGAACATATCAGCTGTTAAATGTTTACCAACAGCATATTCTTCAACCTGATCTGAATCACACCTGAATTCTGCAAGAATACCTGGATTTAGATTAACCTTTTTAAAGAACTCGCTCTTTGATTTATTCACGTTATTTGATTTCTTTGTCTTTGAAACAACTAATGATGAATAGCCATCTTTTTCCGTTGTTTTGATATCAGCAACAAAATTACCACAAACAGATACTGCGGTAACAGGAACAGATTCTCCGTCTTCAAGAAAAAGACGAGACATTCCAGATTTATTTCCTATTAAGCCTATGCTCAATTTTCTCTCCTATATACGGGGCTTATAACCCTCTATGGCCGCATTCGCGTTATAAATGAATTAGCCTAAGCTTATTTGAACATCTACCCCTGAAGATAGATCTAATTTCATTAAAGCATCAACTGTTTTATCAGTTGGTTTGACTATATCCATAAGTCTTTTATAAGTAACAATCTCATATTGATCTCTTGCATCTTTATCTTTATGAGGAGATTTCAAGATTGTTGTTTTCTCTTTTTTAACAGGTAATGGAATTGGCCCATTAATAACAGCTCCAGTTTTTTTTACTGTTTCTACTATTAATTTAGCTGAAGCATCAATCAGTCTATAATCGAAAGCTTTAAGCCTTATTCTTATTGATTGGTTCTCCATTTTTTTCCTTTAAATTAATACCTATAAAAATTTTCTTTCACATCATGCAAATCGCAAAATGTGGCGTATTCTAAGCTTCTAATTACCCAACTGTCAACATAAATGAAGCAGTTTTATTTTTAATATTTTTACGAGGTTTTTAGTTGCTCAGCTATATTACTTGGGACCTCACCGTACTTAGTAAATTCCATAGTAAAAGTTGCCCTACCTTGGGTTGCTGATCTTAAATCAGTTGCATATCCAAACATTTCTGCAAGAGGAACTTCAGATGAAACTTCTTTACCAGAAGTAATGTCATCCATACCCAATATTATTCCTCTTCTTCTATTAAGATCACCTACAACATCACCCATGTGCTCTTCAGGGGTTACGACTACAACTTTCATTACTGGCTCAAGTAAGGCAGGCTTTGCTTTGTTGGCACCTTCCTTTAAAGCCATTGAACCCGCAATCTTGAATGCCATTTCGTTAGAGTCAACATCATGAAAGGATCCATCATATAGCGTAGCTCTCAGAGCTAGCAATGGATAACCTGCGATAACTCCATTTTGCATTTGTTCTTGAATACCTTTGTTTACAGCAGGTATATATTCTTTTGGAATTACCCCACCTACAATCTTGTCTACAAATTCATATTCATCGTCTAAGCCTAATGGTTCAAGCTTTAACCAAACATGGCCATACTGTCCTTTACCACCACTTTGACGAACAAATTTACCCTCAACCTCAACAGTTTCTTTAATAGTTTCTCTGTATGCTACCTGTGGTTTACCAATATTAGCCTCTACAGAAAATTCTCTTCTCATTCTGTCAACTAGAACGTCTAAGTGAAGTTCTCCCATTCCAGATATGATAGTTTGACCGGACTCTTCATCACTTGCTACTCTAAATGAGGGATCTTCTTGGGCTAACTTTCCAAGCGCAAGTGACATTTTTTCTTGATCTGGTTTTGATTTTGGCTCAACTGCTACAGATATAACAGGTTCTGGAAAATCCATTCTTTCTAATACTATTGGGCTACTAGAGTCTGATAAGGTATCACCAGTAGTAATATCTTTTAATCCAATACATGCAGCAATGTCGCCTGCTCTAACTTCCTTGATTTCTTCTCTATTATTTGAATGCATTTGAACCATTCGCCCAACTCTTTCTTTTTTAGATTTGGTTGAATTGATTACTGCATCACCCACTGACAATACACCCGAATAAACTCTAATAAAAGTCAAAGTTCCAACAAATGGATCTGTTGCGATTTTAAAAGCAAGTGCTGAAAAAGGCTCATCATCAGAAGATTTTCTTGAATCTTCTTCTTCATCTTCTTGAGAGTTGTTTGGTATTACACCTGTAATAGCTTTTACTTCATCGGGCGCGGGTAAATACTCAACTATAGCGTCAAGCATAGCTTGAACACCTTTATTCTTAAAAGCAGATCCACATAAGCCAACAATTACCTCATTTGCTAAAGATCTGATTCTTAAACCTTCTTTTATTTGCTCAACAGACAAATCACCACTCTCAAGATAAGCATCCATGAGCTCTTCATTCGCCTCAGCAGCAGCTTCAAGCATTTCTTCTCTTAATTGAGTGCATTTATCTAAGAGATCCTCTGGAATTTCTTTAGAGTCGAAAGTTAAACCTTGATCTTCTTCATTCCAATATATTGCTCTCATATTTATTAGATCAACAACACCTTTAAAGTCATCTTCGGCACCAATGTTATATTGAATTGGAACAATATTTGCTTGCAGTCTGTCTTTAATTTGCTGAACTACTCTCTCAAAGTTTGCACCAGCTCTATCCATCTTGTTTACAAATACTACTCTGGGAACTTCATATCTATTTGCTTGCCTCCAAACAGTTTCTGATTGCGGCTCAACTCCAGATGTTCCACAAAATACTACAACTGCACCATCTAAAACCCTTAATGATCTTTCTACCTCAATTGTAAAATCAACGTGACCCGGAGTATCGATAATGTTTATTCTATGCTGAGGGAATTGTTGCTCCATACCACTCCAAAAACAGGTTGTTGCAGCAGATGTAATAGTAATACCCCTTTCTTGCTCTTGTTCCATCCAGTCCATAGTGGCGGCACCATCGTGAACCTCACCGATTTTATGAGATAGTCCTGTATAAAATAGAACCCTTTCTGTAGTTGTAGTTT
>CBFHRY010000021.1:0-14426 GCA_965658385.1 Gammaproteobacteria bacterium | reverse complement strand
ATTATTTCTCAAATCAGGATGTGATAGTAACCATAAATGAATATCAAAGGAATACTTATCTTTCCTAAATGGTATTAATTTACTATCGCTAGGAAGGCCTATGGGACTAGTCATACTAACCCCAATGCCTTCAGCTATATACTCGCACATCTCAGCATATGAATTGGTACGAAGAACTATTGAAGGATTAGGGACAATGCCTTTAATAATAGATTCCATATCAGTTCTGCCAGAGTCATCTTTCCATATAATCCAATCAAGGTCTTGAATATCATTCTTATTGGGTTGTCTAAAATATGCTTCAGAGCCATAAATATAAATTGGCAATAATCCAATATCTGTTCCAATCATATGTTCGTCAGGATAATTTGTTAAAACTACTGATATATCTGCTTCAAAGTTATCAACATCATCTGAATTATGAGCTACTAAAATATCTAACTGTATCTTAGGATATTGCTTTATAAATTTAGATATCAATGGGGTGATATTAATACCGCCTGAAGATGGTTTACTGATAACTAATTTTCCAGATAATTCTGTCTCTTTGTCTTTAAAAACTCTTTGGATTTGATAAATTTGTTGATCTACTTTTTTAGTTTCTTGTTCTAATGCCAATCCATGCTCTGTTAATAAATAACCCTTGTTATGTCTTCTAAAAAGTCTAACGTTTAAATCTGTTTCTAATTTATCTATTCTCCTGGCAACAGTGGAATGATTAACCTTTAATACTTTTGCAGCTGAACTTAAAGATCCTTCTTTTGCTACTGCTAAAAAATACTCTAAATTACTCCAGTCCATGTGTGCATAATCGCACAGATCTATGGCATTTGTCGAGAATTTACACTCATGAATAATGTATATATTATCTAAGATCGTTCATAATGTTTTTATATGAAAATTAAAAGATTTTTAATTAGTATTTTTTTCTTAATTGCTTTGTTTATAGTATCACTTCCTCAGATACTGAATATGGCAGGATTACATCCTGATTATCAAGGTGAGATATATGAGTTCGAAAACAAAAAGGCCCTCATTATTGCCACAAACCATGGGGTTTTAAATAAGCCTGGTGAAACAGATGGTAAACCAACCGGCTTATTTTTATCTGAATTATCAATACCCTACTATGATTTCAAAAAATCTAATATAAAAGTAGATATTGCTAGTATAAAAGGTGGGAATATTCCTACTGAGCCAGTCCCATTTTTTATAGACACACCAGAGGATAAAAAATTCAAGAAAGACAAAGAGGCAATGAACTTATTGCAAAATTCACTCCCAATTAAAGAAATTGATTTTACTAAATACGATATTATTTTTATTTCTGGCGGCTGGGGTGCAGCTTATGACTTAGGTTTCTCAGAATTGCTTGGCGAAAAGATATCTAATGCATATTACTCATCAAAAGCAATTATAGGTGGCGTTTGTCACGGAGTCCTTGGACTTATTAAAGCAAAAGATAATTTTGGAAATCCTCTTATTGCTGGAAGAAAAATGACAGGAGTTACTGATAAACAACTCAAAGAACTTGGCATTTTTTTTACACCCCAGCACCCTGAAGAAGAATTGAAGAAAGCTGGGGTAATTTTTCAAAGTGAAACTGCATTTAGAGATATTTTTGCTACATTAACAGTCGTAGATGATGAAAAAAGATTTGTAACTGGACAAAATCAGAATTCTGGTCATGAAACCGCCTACGCAATGATGAAAATATTAAATTCCATTGAGTGAGGCTTAGAAAATGAAAAAATTTTTTAAATACTTAGCTATAGCAATAGTCATTTTAGTTATTGCAATAATAATCCTACTAAGACAACCAGCATTCCAAGATGCATTATTAGAAAGAGCAATTGAAAATATAGCAGCCCCCACTTCAAATTTACCAACAGAAGATGCATTAACCGCAGTAGTTTGTGGTTCGAGATCACCCATACCTGATCCTGCAAGAGCTGAAGCTTGTATCCTAATTCAAGCAGGACAAGACATTTATATATTCGATACTGGTGGTGGTAGTATTGAAAATATAAACAATTGGAATACACCTTGGAATAAAGTGAAGGCTGTATTTTACACTCACCTTCATTCTGATCATATTTTTGATATTGCTGATTTGCATCAAGCAACATGGATTAATGGGGGCAGAGAATCTAAGCAAAAAGTATATGGACCTGAAGGAGTGCAAATGCTTACTGATGGTATAGAGCTTGCCTACACAAAAGATTACTTTTTTAGGAATGAGCATCATGGTGATGAAATAGCACCTCTAGATAAAGCAGGTTTTGATACACATACTATTAATTTAGCTAATCCAATTTTGATTGACGATGGAGATCTTAAAATTACTGCATATAGTGTATCTCATGACCCTGTAGACCCTGCATTAGGGTATAGAATTGATTACAAAGGAAGGTCTATTAGCATTAGTGGAGATACTATTTACGATGAAAACCTCGTAAAAAATTCCAAAAATGTTGATGTTCTATTTCATGAGTCTATGTCGCTTGATCTTTTAAATTTACTCAATAAAAACGCTAAAAGAGTCGGCAATGCATTGGCTGCAAAAGTAACATTTGATGTTCAGGATTATCACACGCCTATTGCTGAAATTGTCCAAGCTGCACAAGAGGCAAATGTTGGGCATTTAGTTTTTTATCATCATCTTCCAGCTCCTAGAAACAAACTAATGGAAGATGTTATGTATAGAGGAGTTGATAAAATCATGAAAAATTGGACTGCCTCTCATGATGGCACTATGTTAGTATTACCTGTAGATTCAGATGAAATAATAATTACATCAATTAATTAAATTTAAATCTATATCAGGGGGATATAGTCATGATTGCTTCAATTAAAGAGTTTTTTAGAGTTATAGGTGAGCTCAAATACATAATACCCTTACTAAAATATGAATGGCCTAAGCCAGAAGATCAGGCCTCTCTTGCTCATACTTTCCAAGACTCTACTCTTAAATTTGGCGATAAGCCTTTTATGTTTTTTGAAGAAGAAAAGTGGACTTACAAAGAAACAAATAAAGCGTCAAATGCTCTAGCTCATAAACTTGTTAATGAAGGTGTTGAGCACGGAGATAAAGTTGTTCTGTTCATGGAAAACAGACCAAGTTTTGTAATTTCAATACTAGCCCTTAATAAAATTGGAGCTATCGGTGTTTTGATTAATACAAGCTTAACAGGCAGTCCTCTTATTCATTGCATTAATTCTTCTGGTTCTAAAAAATGTATTTTTGGAGAAGAGCTTGCAGGTTCTCTTCAGGGAGTTTTAGATGAAATTAATATAAAAGATTCAAATGATCTTTTATGGGTTGAAGATACTAATAATACTCACTGCCCTGAATGGGCCTCAAATATAAAAAACTCATTAGATTATTCAAATTCAGATAATCTTGTAGAAACTAATAAAGTTAAGGCAAAAGATACCGCTTTTTACATATTCACATCTGGCACGACTGGGGTCCCAAAAGCTGCTTTATTTCCAAATATGAAAATTGTTGCAGCCTCAACTAATATAACAAATGGTGGTTATCGTCTAAATGAAAATGATTGTATGTATAACTGTCTTCCTTTATATCATTCTACAGGGCTAATGCTGGGCTTATGTGCATGCGTTCATGTGGGAGCTTCTACATTTATTAAAAGAAAATTTTCGGCATCATCTTTTTGGAAAGAGGCTCAAAGATTTAATACAACTGCCTTTGTATATGTGGGGGAGTTATGTAGGTATCTAAGTGTGCAAAAACCATGTGATGAAGAGGTAAATAACCCAATTGAAAAAATGGTAGGTAACGGACTAAGACCAGATGTTTGGGATGACTTTAGACATAGGTTTGATGTAAAAAGAATCATTGAAATCTACGGAGCAAGTGAAGGCAATGCTATGTTTATGAATATCTTAAACAAAGATAAAACTATTGGCATGGCTAATGCTCGAGTAGCTTTAATTGAATACGATGTTGCTGAGGATAAAATAATCAAAGATTCATCAGGAAACTGTATTGAGATAAAAGATGACAGGCCTGGGCTTCTTATAAACGAGATTGGTCCAAATGCAGTTTATAACGGCTACACTGATAAAGCAGCAAGTGAAAAAAAGGTTTTAAGAAATGTTTTTGAGGAAGGTGATGCTTGGTTTAACACAGGCGACCTAATTAAAACAATGGATGTTGGGTTTGCATTGGGAAAAACTCATTATCAATTTGTTGACAGAATTGGTGATACATTTAGATGGAAGTCTGAAAATGTTTCTACTAATGAAGTAGCAGAAATCCTTAATGCCTATGAAGACGTAAATATGGCAAATGTTTTTGGGGTTAAGGTTCCAAATAGCGAAGGAAGAGCCGGAATGGTAGCATTTAATTGTGACTTAGATTCTTTCGATTGGGACAAATTTTCTAATTTTGTTGACGATAAGTTACCAACATATGCTAGGCCAGTTTTCGTAAGAGTTACAAAAGAATTAGAAACTACTGGTACTTTTAAACTTAAGAAAAATGAACTAAGAGAAGAAGCTTTTCATATAGATAAAGTTGGTAATGATGCAATATATGTTAGAAAGCCAAAAAGTGATACTTACTGTATCTTGGATGAGGATTATTATTCAGTGATCAGCTCAGGAAATGCTGGTTTCTAGCACCTAAGATAAGTCATTATCTATAAGAACTGCTATTAATAAAGCAGGCTCGGATCCGTTATTAACCCAAGCATGATTAATTCTCCTCAAAATTTTGTAAAATTTTAATTATTCTGTTTCTTTCATTACTTGCCTCTAGTTCTTTCCATGACAATCTTTTCTTTGGCATCATTGATGCGATTGAGCCCGAAGTAGTTATATTATTATTTTCCATATATTTGATAGCCTCTATAGCACCTTCTCTATTGTTACAAATTAATACCATGTCACATCCTGCATCTAATGAAATTCTAACTCTATCGGCATAAGAGAAGCCACTAGCTCCTTTCATACTAAGATCATCACTAAAGATAACACCCTTAAAACCAATCTTTTTCTTTAAAATTTCTTGAATCCAGTATGAAGAAAAACCGGCATTAGTTTTATCAATTTTTGGAAATAGTATGTGGGCACACATTATTGCGCTCAATGCATCTCTTAAATCAAAATATGGAATTAAATCATGGTCCATTAATTGAGCTAGTGATCGATTGTCTATTGGTAATGTTAAATGGCTATCTTCTTCAATACTCCCATGACCTGGGAAATGTTTTCCAGTGGCTTGCATGCCTGCTTTGTTCATTCCATTTATAAATTCATGAGCAAACTGAGAAACCTTTTCTGGTATTTCAGAAAAAGATCTGCATCCAATAATACTGCTTGTTTGTCTATCAACATCTATCACTGGAGCAAAACTAATATCAATGCCTGTAGCAATCAATTCAGATGCCATCAACCAACCTACATCATTTAACAATGAACAATTGTTTGTCTTATCAGCTATATCTCCAAGGGTCTGCATAGATGGAAGGTTGGTGAATTCTTGCCTAAGCCTTTGGACCCTTCCACCCTCCTGGTCTATAGATACCAAAATATTTTTTTTAACACTTTTAATTTGAGCACATAGATCAATTAATTGATTCTTTGAAACAAAATTTCTTTCAAAGAGGATTAGACCACCAACATGAGGGTTTTCTATAAGCTCAATATCATGAGAGGAAAGAGCTGCTCCTTCAATATCTATCATTAAACGACCAAAACTTTCTTTCATTTTAAGTTGATATTAATTCCTCATTTATAAGTTATTAAGTTTGTTAACCAAATCATCATCAAATTTAGAAATCAAATCAGTTGATGATAAATTTTCTATTAATTGCTCTAATTTAGAAGCACCTAAGATTACAGTTGAAACGTTCTTGTTGAGCAAACACCATGCAATAGCTAATTTTGATGGGTTTAAATTATATTCATTTGCTATTTCAATGTACTTAGAGACTCTTTTCATTCTTTCTTGGCCTCGGTCTGAATCTATCATGTGCTTTTTAAGCCATTCATACCCTTCAAGAGAGGCTCTAGAACCTTCTGGGATTCCATTTAAATACTTTCCAGTTAATGCTCCTGAAGCAAGAGGAGACCATATAGTTGAACCCAAACCATATTTCTCAAATAAGTCTTGATATTCTATCTCAAACCTTTTTCTATCTAAGAGATTGTATTGAGGCTGCTCCATTGTAGGTGGAGTCAGATGGTTATCTTTAGCAAATGCATATGCTTCTTTTATTTCATCAGCTGTCCATTCTGAGGTACCCCAGTATAAAACTTTTCCTTGGGTAATAAGATTATGCATAGCCCAAACAGTTTCTCCTATAGGCGTTTCGGGATCTGCTCTATGACAAAAATAAAGATCAAGGTAGTCTACTTGCAGCCTTTCCATAGCTTGATGACAAGCTTCGGTAATATGTTTTTTACTCAATCCCATTTGGGTTGGAGAAGGATTGTCATGAGAACCAAAAAATACCTTAGAAGAAACGCAGTAAGAATCCCTAGACCTATTTAGACTCTTTAATGCATTTCCCATGACGACTTCTGACATGCCTCGCTCATAACCCTCTGCATTATCAAAAAAATTAATACCGGCATCAAGACAAGTTCCAAACATTTTTTCTGCTAAGGCAGTATCTACTTGCTTATTAAATGTTACCCATGATCCAAACGAGAGCTGTGATACTTTTAAACCAGAGCTGCCAAGTTTTCTATATTCCATAATTATGTAGCCTCTTTAGATTGAGATATTACATAAAAGAAAATACCAGAAAAAATAACTTCACCAGCAATCATATCTAAAGCAAAGGGTGCTCCGTGAATTACAGTTGCAAGAGTTCTAAATAATGCTGTCAACAAGAGTATTAGTATTGGAGGATAGAGCCAATCAGGTTGATTAGTTTTTACCGCATAGATAATCATTATTGATAAAGATATAAAATAGCTTCCTAAGTCTCCTATTTGAGAGCTTAATCCTAGCCCCTCAAAAACAGTCATTCCAAAATTAGGTGCTATTGCTTGAGGTGCAAAAACCCACCCAAGACCAAAAATTAGGAAAATAATTCCAGGTATTAGTACCAGAAATTTATGTAATAAAGACATTTGATAATCCCCCTTGTTTTATAAAAGTCAATTTAATTATATGACAATTCTTTTTCCTATTTAAATTTATTGCTAGCTATGAAATAAAAGAAATAATTGGCTTTATTTAGCAAAAAAATAATTAAAAAATTAACTATTTTTTGATTTAGAATTATTGAATAAACTCTGATATCTTTGGTATTAAGTCTTTTAATTCGGGTTTATTTTCTGAGATTTCTTGGATGGATAAGCCATGGAGTTCGTGAGGAAAAACAAGCCAGTTATCAGTTTCATGAATGAAGTAGTCTGGCTTCCTATCAGTTTTATTCTTTGTAGGCTTGAAATACGGTGTTGCTATTCTTATTTCAGGTGTATTTTTCTTACAAGCTTTTTTTATATCAAGAATTATTTGATTAATTGAAAGGCCCGTGTCAAAAACATCATCTACAATGAGTAAAGAATTTTCAGATTCAATTTTCTTAATAACATAGCTTAGGCCATGCACTTGGACGCTTTTATTTCTTTTTTCTATTCCAGCATAAGAAGATGTTCTTATTGCTATGTGATCAGAATCAATTCCTAAAACATCTAGAAATTCTTGAACGGCTATGCCTATTGGAGCGCCACCCCTCCATACGCCGACAATATAATCAGGCCTGTAACCGCTATCAAAAACTTGTGAAGCTAATTTAAAAGAGTCTTTAAGCAACTCATCTGCTTGTATAAATGTTTTTTTCATCCTCTTAAAAAGAAATTGAGACTATATTTTTTGATAATAACATAGTCTCAATTTAAGAAAAATTTAGAATAAAGAGATTTAGAACTCTCTTCTAATTCTTACCATGAACTGACGAGGAGATATATATTCTAATCCAGTAGCAGCAACACCAAACACATCAGTCATGCTTGAGTTAACTCCGCCCTCATCTGCTATATTAAGAAGCATAAAATCAACACCAATATTCTCTTTAACAAGCTCAAAACTCGCTGTTAAATTGAAAATATCATAGGCTTTAATAGCATCAACTGAAGGGTTATTGGATACCCTTTGCTGAAACTCTCCTCTTCTTACAAATTGCACAATACCAGTAAATTCATTGCCTGATGAAAGCTCAGTTTCATATACAAGGTTTAAGTCAGCAGTAAACTCAGGGCTTTTAGCAAGTTCATTACCTTTAACATTTTCTCTTAAACCATATCTTAGGTCTTCCTCACCAAAGAAGTATTGGTAAGCATCAACATTATCAAGAACTTCGTAATCTGAAGTTACTTCTGAGTCTAGAAATGCAAGATTAAGATCCATGCTTAAATTATCTGAAAATAAAGCTTGTAGCTCAACTTCTAATCCAGACATTTCTGATTCAGGTATGTTGGCAACACCACCCCTATAAGGGTCTGGGTCAGTCGCTTGGAATTGCAAATTGCTATAGTCATAAGTAAATAAGGCAATATTCGCTCTAGCTTTGCCATCAAGAAGATCTGTCTTTAATCCTAATTCAAAAGCTTCAATTGTTTCACTTTCATATGTTGGGAAAACCATTGCTGGGGCCACTGGTCTTTCAGCAATTACATCTTCAGCCTCAGTAAAACCAAAAGTTAAATTACTTCCACCAGGCTTGAAACCTTTTGAATAAGATAGATAAACCATTGCATCATCTGATACATCGTATTCACCGACTATTTTTCCAGTAACCTTATCTGATGTTCCTTCAGCGGTAAAAGACTCTACATTAAAAAAGTTAGTTACATCAGTTTCAAAAGTATCTTCAGAATATCTCAAACCAGATACCAATCTAACATCATCACTAAAGCTGTAAGTAGTTTGTGCGTATATTGAATAAGATTCTCTGTTTGGAAAGGCATCTGTTACAAAATCCCATTCTGCATCAAATACAGCAAATCTTCCTGGAATACCGTAATCATGTTCATAACAAGAAGTTGCAACTGCAAGCGGGCTAGAACACTCATAGCTAATCTGCCCATCGTTATTGTTGTCTCTATAGCCTCTGATATGATTTTCAATATCGTGCTGCATATAAAATGCACCAACTGTCCAATCAAGTGCTCCATATAATGGCTCATTAGAAACTAAGTTTATTTCAAAAGTTTTAGTTTCCACTTTTGATGTTTCTGGAGTAAATTCAGCGCGCTGATATGTTGCTCCAGCACCAAGCCCAGGTATTACTGTTACTAAGTCACCAAAGTTGTGTCTATCGTTATCTCTAGTTACAGATATATCATCATCTTGGATACTAGCCATTACCTTTAGGTTTGCAAATCCAAGATCTTCTTCATAGATAGCTCCAAGAACCAAAGAAGTTAGTTCATGATTAGAAATAGTATCCTGTGATAATTTACGAACATCATTAGTTGTATCATCAATACCTCTTATTGCAGAACCATTTCTGTCAATTTCAAAATACTGAGCAAATGCTCTTAATGAAGAATCTGCGTCAATGTCATATAGCCAGTCACTTCTGATGCTAAGATTGTTAGCATCATCTAGGTCTTGCCCAGTAAATACATTTTCAGTAAACCCGTCCCTTTTAGTAGCTGAAAATGACAATCTAGTTGCAACATTCTCATTAATAACTATGTTACTAGCTGATCTGAATTTAGTTAATCCATAGTCACCTAAAGTTATGTCAGATTTATTAGCATACCCATCTAAAGTTGGCTTCTTGCTTATAACATTGATAGCACCACCTGTTGAATTTTGACCAAAAAGTGTACCTTGAGGTCCACGTAGCACCTCGATTCGTTCAACATCAATAAAATCTGTTTGAAGAGAAAATGGCGATGCTATAAATATCCCATCCATATGGAATGCTACTGATGGTGCAGCAATTGCATTTTGGTTGGTTTCATTTCCAACTCCTCTAATAGATATGACAGTTTTATAACCTTCGTTTTTTGCTACCGTCACACCTGGAACAATCGCACTAATATCAACAAATGAATTAATGTTTTTTGCATCTAGATCGTCTTCTGTGATTGCAGTAACTGATTGTGAAATATCTTGAACGCTTTCACTTCTTTTTTCTGCTGTAACAATCACATCTTCAATAACTGAAGCTTCAGTAATTGAAATAAATGAAAGGCATAAAGTAAAAAATGCTAGGTTAAAGAATTTTTTTGAATTAAGAGATGTTTTCATTGGTTTCCCCGTTTTAAAGTTGATAAAAAATTCAAGGTCGTATCTTATCACGACAATATATAAAAACATGCAATATATGTGCCAAAAAATATAAAATTCTTTGTTTTCGTTGAAGGATTAGTTTAAATTGTAGCTAAATCAATTTTATTTAAATTTATGAGCTCAATATTGGAAAAATTTTTTCATCTAAAATCTAATGGGACATCAGTAAAACAGGAGCTTTTAGCTGGTTTTACAACGTTTATTACAATGGCATATATCATATTTGTTAATCCTCAAATGATGTCTGCAAGTGGCATGGATTATGGCGCAAGTTTTGTGGGCACATGTCTTGCAGCAGCGCTTGCATGTATTGTGATGGGTTTATACTCTAATTGGCCAGTTGCGCTTGCACCAGGAATGGGCTTAAACGCATTCTTTACGTACACAGTTGTGGGTGAGATGGGTTATTCATGGGAAGTAGCCTTGGGAGCTGTTTTTTTAGCGGGAATATTGTTTGTAATTATGAGTGTTACCCCTTTGCGAAAGTGGATGCTTGAAAGCATACCTTTAAATCTAAGAATAGCTATGGGTTCAGGGGTTGGTTTGTTTATAGGCTTTATTGGCCTAAAAAGTGGTGGAATAATCATTGCTAATGAAGCAACATTTGTAAGCTTGGGTAATTTCTTGCAGATTGAAACCTTTTTATCTGCCGCAGGCTTTCTCTTAATAGCTGTCTTAGCATCAAGAAACATAACTGGTGCTATATTGATTGGAGTTCTAACAGTAACATGCCTAGGCCTAATCCTTAATAATATTCAATTTCAAGGACTTGTATCATACCCTCCCAGCATCGCTCCAATCTTTTTAAAGCTTGATATTCTAGGTGCTCTAGATGTTGCTATGGTGAGTGTCATAATTTCTTTCTTATTTGTGAATTTGTTTGATACAGCAGGTACTCTATTAGGAGTGGCTAATAGAGCAAAACTAACTAACGAAGCTGGGGTTATTAAGAATTTTGATAAAGCTTTAAAAGCTGATAGTGGTTCAAGTGTTGCTGGTTCTTTTTTTGGATGCTCGCCAGTAACTAGTTATGTAGAAAGCTCTGCTGGTGTTGAAGCTGGAGGTAGAACAGGTCTAACCGCTGTATTTGTAGGCGCTTTATTTTTAATAGCAATTTTCTTTTCGCCTTTAGCTGCAATTGTTCCTGCATATGCTACTGCAGGAGCTCTGATATATGTTGCAATATTGATGCTTAGCGGTATGGAAAAATTAGACTGGTCAGATTTTACTGAATTACTGCCAGCTCTAATAATGATAATTATGATTCCTTTAACATTTTCAATTGCTAATGGCATAGCGCTTGGCTTTATATCTTATGTTGTAATGAAAATATTTACTGGGAACATAAAAAATATCTCATCAGGAGCATGGTTTCTTGCATTAATTTTTATGGCTAAGTTTATTTTTCTTCCTTAACCTTATTTGACAGATATTTTTAAATAAATGTAAACTATTTACATCGTTCATCCTTTCACAGGACGGAAGTAGTCTAGATGACGAAGGAACGCATTATCATCGTTCATCTCGCAAGAGACGGAAGTAGGTAATGATACCGAAGGAACGCATCTATTGCTGAAATGCAGGAGATGTCATATGACTAAAATGGAAATGATGCGTTTTAAAAACGCAGTAAAAAAACAACTTAAAACCAAGAGACCATCTATAAAGATAGTTAACTATTCTTTAGATAAAAAGGTTGAAAAAAATAATTCTTTTTTAAAGCCTTATTATCTAGACGGCAGTTACGGTTTGTAAGTTTTAAAGGGGGTTATCAATTATCCCCTTTTATAGATCTTATACTTTGAAGATAAGCTTCCCAAGCAACTTTTTGTAAAAAAATCCTGTCTTCATCTGAAACTCTGTTGAGGTAATTGTAAGAAAGTCCTTCGGGAGATTGTTTAGCAATGACTGCAAAAACTGTTGCTGCTCCTAAATATGTTCCTAGCATGCCTGGATGTGTCCCATCAGGATGATGAAGTTTAATATTTGGTTTTTTTTGGTAGGCAATTTCATATGCCTCTCCTACTGGAATAATTTCTGATTTACTTCTTTTTGCTGCAGGGTAATATGTTTGTTTAATTCTATCGATAAGATCTGTTTTATATCTCTTATCTTCTTTTGTGTATGCATGGGTCATATATAAAGCTGTCTTAATGCCTTTTTGCTGTGCTTTAATGCTGTAACTATAAGAAGTATCTTCAAATTTTTTTCTAGATTTTTTAGTTAAAACCTCCCCGCTACCTCCTTGCATAATAAGCAAATCTATTTGTTGATTCAATTGAAGATTTTTAGGATCTAAGAGATGATCTATATTGTGATTATGTAATCTTGATCCTCCTATTGTGGCTGACTTGGTTGTAATTTCTTCGTCACCATAGAACTCAATAAGCATTTTTTCTACATGATTATGAATGCTATCGTTATAGTAGAGATAGCTATTGCCAACAAATAATATTCTTGAGGGATAGTTTTCTGCAAAAGATAGTAATGAAATACAGAAAGGAAATAAAAATAAAACCTTGAACTTTTGCTTAAACATATAAATTATATTGTCACTGCAAAAAGTTAATGTCTAGTAGTAAATTATGTAGAACCTAATTCAAGATTCCTTGCCTCTGCAGCTTTCCAATCCTTGGGAAGTATCTTTGATACAACAAGGAACCTTATGAGCGCAGGAATAAACACAAGATGAGTAACAGTCATAGCCATTCGCATTGATTCTAATTCATCATTGTTAGCTTTAAAAACATCAATTAACCATCCTGCAAAAGTTGGTCCACCACCTAAAGCTATCATATTTAAAATAAAGAAAAATAAAGCAGTCGACATTGCTCTCATGTTTATTGGGGCTAATGTTTGGGCTATTGCAAAACTAGGGCCTAAGTATATTCCAATAAATAACAAGTAAATTGTTGAGAGTATTAGGTTTGCTTCAACTGAACTTACCCAGTAAGACCATATTCCAAGAGGTAAGCACACGGACATAGCTATAGCTGGCAACCAACCATAAGCTCTTATAGTTTTTGCACCCCATTTATCAGCTAATTTTGCACCAAAAAATGCTCCACCTGCGTATGTTGTTCCGTTCATTACTCCAAGCAAAATAACCATTGTTTTGAAATCAAAAGATGGATCAAGCGCAATCAGGAATTTAGTCTGAAAAGCTGATGAGGCATATGATACGAAGGACCCAAATGCAATTCCAAAGCACATAGCCCACCAAGCAGGAATTTTAAGTAAAGTTTTAATAGACTCACTAAAGGGAAGTTTCTTTATTTCAGCAGAGTTTTGAAGTTCTTGGGCTCCTCTTGTTGGCTCTTTGAGAGTTAACTTAACAAATCCAGCTAAAACTATTCCTGTAATACCCAAGAAAACAAATATTCTTCTCCAATCCACATCTTCACCTGAACCCATCAAAGATGCGGTTGCAAAATAGGCAGCCATAATTCCCAAAGGAATCCCCATTGAATAAACACCCAAAGCACCTGCTCTTTCTTCTTTGGGGTACATATCAGAAATTATTGAATGCGATGGTGGACTGCCTCCAGCTTCACCAATCCCAACACCCATTCTTGCAAGACCGATTTGTAAAAAATTATTTGCCATGCCGGTAAGTGCTGTAAAGCCACTCCAGGTAGCAAGAGCTATAGATAAAATATTTACCCTACTATATCTATCTGCAAGCCATGCAATAGGTATTGCAATTACTGTGTAAAAAAATGCAAATGCAAAACCTATAAGTAAGCCTAATTGAGTATTAGTGAGATCGAGATCAGCTTGTATAAATGGGGCTAATATTCCAACAATTTGCCTATCTATAAAATTAAAACCATAAACAACAGTTAAAAGAACTAATGCAAATGTTCTATAACTCTTTGTATATGCTTGATTTTCGTTCATTGAGATTAAAGATGTTATTACTTTATCAAAAGTGTAACATCTTTAACTAAATTACTTATGTGGGTTTACCAAGTATTTATTACCGGTAGCTTGTTTGGCATATTCTCTTATTGTTTCAGGTTGAAGCATTTCTTCAAAAGAAATTTCTTTTGCATAGCTACTAGCAAAAGTAGAGTTTATTTCTCTTGCTACTCGCATTCTCATTTCTTGAAATTTCTTCATGCCAATTTTTCCAATC
>CBFHRY010000020.1:0-14510 GCA_965658385.1 Gammaproteobacteria bacterium | reverse complement strand
ATATTTATTTAAAACAATTTGTCTAGCCATAGTATTTAAATTTAGATTGTCTGATTAAAACCTGAAATGAGAGAAAGCTTTGTTAGCTTCTGCCATTTTATGAACTTCTTCTTTTTTTCGAACAGCAGAACCTTTCTTTTGAGATGCATCTTGTAATTCACCAGCAAGTCTTAAATGCATAGATTTTTCACTTCTCTTCCTTGCAGCATCAACAATCCATCGCATGGCCAATGCTTGTCTTCTGGATGGCCTAATTTCAATAGGCACTTGATAATTAGCTCCACCAACTCTACGCGATTTAACCTCTACTACTGGACTTACCTCACTTAAAGCCTTTGAGAATATTTCAAGCGGATCTTCTTTTGTTGTTTTGGTAATTTGATCAAAAGCACCATAAACAATTTTCTCTGCTGTCGATTTTTTACCATCTTTCATTAAGTTGTTCATGAATTTAGCTAAAACAACATCCTTATACTTAGGATCTGGTAAAACTTTTCTTTTCTCGGGACTTCTTCTTCTTGGCATAATTATTTACCTTTTTTTGCTCCATATTTGGATCTTCGTTGTTTTCTTCCAGCAACACCTGATGTGTCAAGAGTGCCTCTAACAGTATGATATCTGACACCGGGCAGGTCTTTAACTCTTCCACCTCTTATAAGAACAAGGGAGTGTTCTTGTAAATTATGACCTTCACCACCAATGTATGAAGTAACTTCAAAACCACTAGTTAGTCTCACCCTGCAAACTTTACGTAATGCAGAGTTAGGTTTCTTAGGTGTTGTTGTATAGACACGTGTGCAAACACCTCGTCTTTGTGGGCAGGCCTTAAGCGCTGGCACATCTGTTTTTCTAGTTTTTGGTTTTCTAGATTTTTTAACTAATTGATTAACTGTAGCCATAATATATATTTTTTAGTTTAGGCCGCGATTTTATAGAGCAGATTGATCGCGGTCAACATTATTCCTCATTTTCTTGTAGTTCCTGTCTCAATGCTGCTTCAATATCATCTGCTGATAATGTTTGCTCATCAAGATCGTACTGTTTTTTATTTCTTAATTTGTCATGGAATTCCATACCTGTACCAGCTGGTATTAGTCTTCCAACAACCACATTTTCTTTTAGACCCCTAAGATGATCTTTTTTACCAGTTACTGCTGCTTCAGTTAAAACTCTAGTTGTTTCCTGGAAAGATGCTGCAGATATGAACGAATTAGTTGCAAGAGATGCCTTGGTAATACCTAATAGCACTCTTTCAAATTGAGCAGGAGTTTTGCCTGCAGCTATGATTCTTTCATTTTCTTCTTTGAGTTCAGCATAGTCGACCTGATCACCTTGGATAAATTTAGTATCTTCACCATCTATAATTAAAGCTTTTCTTAACATCTGCCTTAATATAGTTTCTATGTGCTTATCATTTATAGATACTCCTTGAAGTCTATAAACGTCCTGAATTTCATTAACAATAAAGTTTGTTAATTCAGGAATACCTTTTAGCCTCAAAATATCATGTGGACTTAATGGGCCATCAGAAATAATATCCCCTTTTGTAATTCTTTCTCCTTCAAAAACCGAAAGGGTTCTATGTTTAGGGATCAACATTTCAACATTATGGGCTTTTTTAGTTGCACCCTCTGGAGTGATAACTAGTCTAACTTTACCTTTTGTTTCTTTTCCAAAAGAAATTATTCCAGTCTCTTCAGATAATACAGCTGCATCTTTGGGCTTTCTAGCCTCAAAGAGGTCAGCTACTCTTGGGAGACCACCTGTAATATCTTTTGTTTTTGAAGCTACTAATGGAATTCTAGCTAATACCTCACCAGCAGTTAGCTTTTGACCATCTTTAAGGTTTACTAAAGCATTTGCTGGAAGAGTGTATGTTGCTGGAGCTTTAAAGTCTCCTACAAGAACTGTTTTTCCTTTCGAATCAACAATTGAAATCGATGGAACAAGCTCTTTACCAGCAGAAGGCCTTTCTGATGTTTCAATAACTTCTATACTGCTCAATCCTGTCAATTCATCAGTTTGAGATCTTACAGTTACGCCATCTTCTATGTCTGAAAACTTAATTTTACCAGATGTCTCAGATACGATTGGTCTTGTATATGGATCCCATGAAGCAATTTTTGTTCCTTGATCTAGCTCTGCTTTGTCAGAAACTTCAAGAGTGGCGCCATAAGGAACTTTATATTGCTCAACAATTCTTCCCTGCGTGTCTTCCATAGTACACATAGCATTTCTTGAAACAACAACCTGCAGCTTATCTTTGTTGGTAACAGTCTTAATGTCATCAGAAAAATTAACCACACCAGTATTCTTATTAAAGATAGCATTGTCTTCAGATGAGCTTGAAGCCGCACCACCAATATGGAAAGTACGCATGGTAAGCTGAGTTCCAGGCTCTCCGATAGATTGCGCAGCCACAACACCAACTGCCTCTCCTCTATGAACTAAATGACCTCTTGCTAAATCACGACCATAACACTTTGAGCATACTCCAATAGAAGCTTCACATGTCATGGGTGATCTTACTTTTAGTGATGATAAATTTAACGACTCAATTTGTGATACCGCATCCTCATCCAGCATAGTCCCTTTAGCAAAAAGAAGATTTCCATCAGCATCATTGATCGGTTCTGCAATAACTCTACCTAGAATTCTGTCAGTCAATGCTTGAATAATCTCACCGCCATCAATTATTGATGTAACAGTAATAGAGTCTGAAGTTCCACAGTCATCAATATTAATAACTGAGTCCATAGAAACATCACAAAGCCTTCTTGTTAAATATCCTGAATTTGCAGTTTTAAGGGCTGTATCAGCTAAACCTTTTCTAGCTCCGTGTGTGGATATAAAGTATTGAAGTACTGACAGACCTTCTCTGAAGTTTGCAGTTATAGGTGTTTCAATAATTGAACCATCTGGTTTTGACATTAAGCCCCTCATTCCAGAGAGCTGTCTGATCTGTGCAGGTGATCCCCTAGCTCCGGAGTCTGCATAAATGTATACAGAATTGAATGAGGATTGTTCAACCTCTTCTCCATCAGGAGAAGTAGCTTGCTCAGTACTAATTTTTTCCATCATTGCTTTTGCAACCTGCTCATTAGCTCTAGACCAAATATCAATGACTTTGTTGTACCTTTCTCCTCTAGTTACAAGACCAGAGTCAAATTGCTTTTCAATAGCCTTAACTTCTTTCTCAGAAGACTCGATAATTCCTGCTTTTTCTTCAGGAATAACAAAATCATTTACTCCAATAGATGAGCCTGATCTAGTTGAGAAATCAAACCCTAAGTACATTAACTGATCAGCAAAAATTACAGTATTCTTAAGGCCAGCTTTCCTATATGAGATATCAACAAGTTTTGAAATAAGTTTCTTATTAAGCACTTTATTTATATTTTCAAAACCAACTTCCTTAGGAGTAATTCTCCATATAAAAATTCTTCCAACAGTTGTATCTTCAATTGAGGAGTTGCCCTCAGCATCTTTGATTCTTACTTTAACTGCAGAGTGGATAGAAAGTGTTTCTGTTTCATATGCTCTTAATACTTCATCTGGATTACTAAAGACTCTTCCATTTCCAATAGCATTAGCGTTTTCCCTAGTCATGTAATACAAACCTAGAACAACATCTTGGGTTGGATTAATTATTGGTGATCCGTCAGCTGGTGATAAAATATTATTTGTTGACATCATTAAAGCCCTAGCTTCAAGTTGAGCTTCAAGAGTTAATGGAACGTGCACAGCCATTTGGTCGCCATCGAAATCAGCATTAAAAGCCACACAGACTAAAGGGTGAAGCTGAATTGCCTTACCTTCAATCAGCTTTGGTTCAAATGCTTGTAAACCTAATCTATGAAGTGTTGGGGCTCTATTTAACATTACTGGATGTTCTCTAATAACATCTTCTAACACTTCCCAAACTTCCGGAGTTTCTCTTTCAACTAATTTTTTAGCTGCCTTGATTGTTGTGGCAAGCTCTCTTCTCTCTAATTCGCCATAAACAAATGGTTTGAATAGCTCCAAAGCCATCTTTTTAGGTAGTCCACATTGATGTAGCTTAAGTGTAGGGCCGGATACAATCACAGATCTTCCAGAGTAATCAACACGCTTACCAAGAAGGTTTTGTCTAAATCTTCCACCCTTACCTTTAATCATATCAGCAAGTGATTTAAGTGGTCTTTTGTTAGTGCCAGTAATTACCCTTCCTCTTCTTCCATTATCTAGAAGAGCATCTACAGACTCTTGAAGCATTCTTTTCTCGTTTCTTACAATGATTTCAGGTGCACTTAACTCAAGCAATCTCTTAAGCCTGTTGTTTCTATTAATAACTCTTCTGTATAAGTCATTAAGATCTGATGTTGCAAATCTACCACCTTCAAGAGGAACCAATGGCCTTAGGTCTGGAGGTAGTACAGGAAGAACGTTCATTATCATCCACTCAGGTCTATTGCCTGAGTCTTTGAAAGCTTCTAACAGCTTTAACCTTTTAGATAGTTTTTTTAGTTTAGTTTCAGAGTTAGTTTGAGGGATTTCTTCTCTAATAATTCTTATTTCATCATCTATGTCCAACTCTTCCAATAAAACCTGAACAGCTTCAGCACCCATTCCAGCTGAAAATTCATCACCAAACTCTTCATATTTTTCTACCCACTCTTCTTCTGTAAGAATTTGACCTTTTTCTAGTTCAGTCAATCCAGGATCTGTAACAATATAGCTCTCAAAGTATAAAACTCTCTCTATCTCTCTTAGAGTAACGTTAAGCAAAAGCCCAATTCTTGAAGGTAAAGATTTTAAAAACCAAATGTGTGCCACTGGAGCAGCAAGGTCAATATGACCCATTCTATCTCTTCTTACTTTAGCTAGAGTTACCTCCACTCCACATTTTTCACAGACAACACCTCTGTGCTTCATTCTCTTATACTTGCCACAAATACATTCATAATCTTTTATTGGCCCAAATATCTTTGCACAAAATAATCCATCTCTTTCTGGCTTAAAAGTTCTGTAATTAATAGTTTCAGGTTTTTTTACTTCTCCAAATGACCAAGATTTTATAACTTGAGGTGAAGCAAGACCTGCAGATATAGTAGTAAAATCATCTTGACCAGTTTTTAATAAGTTTAATAAGTCTCTCAATTTTATCTCCTAGTTTTCTGAATCTAATTCAATATTAATGCCGAGTGATTTAATCTCTTTACTGAGAACATTAAATGATTCTGGTATGTTCGCATCCATCTCGAATGAGCCGTCTACGATGTTTTTATACATTTTTGTTCTTCCAGAAACATCATCTGATTTGACAGTAAGCATTTCTTGGAGAGTGTATGAGGCTCCATAAGCTTCTAATGCCCAAACCTCCATTTCTCCAAACCTCTGTCCACCAAATTGAGCTTTACCTCCCAGAGGTTGCTGGGTTACAAGACTGTATGAGCCTGTAGACCTTGCATGCATTTTGTCATCGACTAAATGGTTCAACTTAATCATATACATATATCCAACGGTTACTGGTCTTTCAAATTTAGTTCCAGTTCTACCATCGTATAAAGTAAATTGTCCTGATTCAGGAAGATTGGCTAATCTAAGAAGATCTTTAACTTCTGATTCCTTTGCACCATCAAATACAGGAGTTGCTATCGGAAGACCATCTCTTAAGTTATTAGCTAACTCAACTATTTCTGTGTTATTAAATGCATCTAAATCTTCTTTATTAGCAGCATTTTTGTTATATAGTTTTTCAAGATAAGTTTTAAGTTCAGCTGGTTTTGCATTTTCCTTAATCATTGAGTCTATTTGCTTACCAATACCTTTAGCAGCTGATCCCATATGAGTTTCTAGAATTTGACCAACATTCATTCGAGAAGGAACACCAAGTGGATTTAGACAAATATCTACTGGATCACCATTTTCATCATATGGCATATCTTCTACTGGCATGATCTCAGAAATAACACCTTTGTTACCATGACGACCAGCCATTTTATCACCAGGCTGTATTCTTCTTTTAATAGCTAAATATACTTTTACTATTTTTATAACGCCTGGAGCTAAATCATGACCTCGTATGATTTTTTCTCTCTTTTCTTCAAATCTTTGTTTAATTCCTTTGACATATTGTTTGAAGGTTTGCTCAGTTTGCTCAATTGCTGTATTTAGGTTCTCATTGTCTGTTCTTACAGCAAATAGCTCACTTAAAGGCAATTCAGAAACAAGATCTAAGGTTATCTTTGTACCTTTTTTAAGACCAGCTCCTTTAACAACTTGCGCACCTTTAAGAAGGTCGCATACTCTAGATCTTGTTGCCTCTTCAACAACTGCAGCCTCATCATCAGCATCTTTTTTAGATTGATCTAAATGGTCTTGTTCAATAGCTTGAGTTCTCTCGTCTTTTTCAACACCATCTCTAGTAAATACCTCAACACCTATTACAGTCCCTTTTGAGCTAGATCTTTGTGATGTATCTTTAACATCTGATGCCTTTTCACCAAAAATAGCTCTCAGTAGTTTTTCCTCTGGAGAAAGTTGAGTCTCTCCTTTAGGAGTTATTTTTCCTACAAGAATGTCGCCTGGTTCAACCTCTGCACCAACATATACTATTCCACAATCATCTAACTTATTTAAAGAGCCCTCTCCAACATTTGGTATATCTGCGGTAATTTCTTCTGATCCTAATTTTGTATCACGAGCAACACAAACTATTTCTTGGATGTGAATTGAAGTGAATCTATCTTCTCTTGCTACCTTCTCAGATATCAGGATCGAGTCTTCGAAGTTATATCCATTCCAAGGCATAAAAGCAATTCTTATATTTTGACCTAAAGCTAACTCTCCATTGTCAATTGAAGGGCCATCAGCAAGAACATCTCCTTTTTTAACTGAATCTCCAACCTTAACAATTGGCCTCTGATTTATACATGTGTTTTGATTAGAACGTGTGTACTTAATTAAGTTATAAATATCTGCAGCAGAATCTGCTTTTTTGTCCGTAACTCTTACAACTATTCGAGATGCATCGACACTTTCAACAACTCCTTTGTTCTTTGCAACAACACATACACCTGAATCTCTTGCAACAACTGACTCAAGACCAGTTCCAACTAGAGGCTTCTCTGCTCTTAGAACAGGAACTGCCTGACGTTGCATATTTGAACCCATTAACGCCCTGTTTGCATCATCGTGCTCTAAGAATGGAATTAATGAAGCGGCAATAGATACAACTTGTTGAGGAGATACATCCATTAAATCAACCCTGTCAGGTGACATCAACTCAAATTCACTGGCATGTCTTACAGCAACAAGATCATCTACAAATTTATTGTTTTTATCTAAAGCAACATTGGCTTGCGCTATAACATGCTCACCTTCATCAATTGCAGAAAGATAAATAATCTCGTCAGTTACTTTGCCATTTGTTACTTTTCTATATGGTGTTTCAATAAAACCATATTGATTAGTTCTAGAATAAGAAGCAAAAGAGTTTATTAAACCAATATTTGGTCCTTCAGGAGTTTCAATAGGACATACTCTACCGTAATGAGTAGGATGAACATCTCTAACCTCAAAGCCAGCTCTTTCTCTTGTTAGACCTCCAGGCCCTAAAGCAGAAACTCTTCTCTTATGAGTAATCTCAGAAAGAGGGTTATTTTGGTCCATGAATTGTGATAACTGACTTGAACCAAAGAATTCTTTGATAGCAGCGGTCACAGGTTTTGCATTAATAAGGTCTTGTGGACCAAGCTCATCTGCTTCAGCCATGCTCAACCTTTCTCTTACAGCTCTCTCTACTCTAATTAAACCAACTCTAAATTGATTAGCTGTCATTTCTCCAACAGATCTAACTCTTCTATTACCAAGATGATCAATATCATCAACAATATCGTGCCCATCTCTGATGTTCACGATACCTTTCATCACTTCAATAATATCTTCTTTGTCTAAAATATTGGGGTTATCTTTAGAAGATTCTAACTTTAACCTTCTATTAAATTTCATTCGACCAACTTCAGAAAGATCATATCTTTCTTGGTTAAAGAATAAGTTCTCAAATAATGTTTCAGCTGAATCCTTGGTTGGAGGTTCGCCAGGTCTCATCATTCTATAAATTTCTACAAGCGCTTCTAATCTATTTGATGTTGGATCAACTCGTAAAGTATCTGATATATATGAACCTTTATCTAATTCGTTAATAAATAAGCAATGGACTTCTGAAATGCTATTTTCTCTAAGTAATTCAATAACTTCATTGGAGATCTCTGTATTAGCCTCAACGAGCACTTCACCAGTATCTTGATTGATAATATCTTTTGAAGTAGTTTTTCCAACTAAGTATTCATCATCTAGTTTAATTTCACTGACTTTAGAAGTTGACAGTTCTCTGATGTGTCTAGCTGTAATTCTTTTGCCTGCAGGTACATAAACTTTGTTTCTGACTTTAATATCAACAGATAGTGTTTCACCTCTTAATCTTTCAGGGATAAGAGTTAACTTTACTGCATCTTTTTCAAGTTTATAAATATCTTCATCATAAAACTCATTTAGAATTTCTTGTGTGCTCATATCTAGTGCGCGCAACATAATAGTCGCTGGTATTTTCCTTCTTCTATCAATCCTTGAGAATAAGATATCCTTAGGATCAAATTCAAAATCTAACCAAGAACCTCTGTAAGGAATCACCCTTGCTGAATATAAAACTTTACCTGAAGAGTGGGTTTTGCCCTTATCATGATCATAGAAAACTCCAGGAGATCTATGTAGCTGAGAAACCACAACTCTTTCTGTGCCATTAACAACAAAAGAAGCGTCTGGAGTCATTAATGGAACCTCTCCCATAAAGACTTCACCTTCTTTAATATCTTTTACTTCTTTAAAATTTGTTTCTCTATCATAAATAACTAGTTTTACTTTAATTCTAAGTGGGGCTGAATAAGATAAACCTTGAATTAAGCATTCCTGAACGTCATATGCTGGCTTACCTAATTCATAAGAAACATATTCAAGAGCAGCATTTCCAGAAACACTTTTAATAGGAAATAAAGATTTAAAAACTTCCTCTAAACCCTGATTATTTCTTGAGTCTGGTGCCACATTAGCTTGTAAAAATTCAGAATAAGAATTTGTTTGAGTTTCAACAAGGTTTGGTAAGTCCATAACTTTTGCAAAAGTACCAAAGTTTTTCCTTATTCTTTTCTTTTCTGTATAGCTGTATGACATAAATGCGCCCTATAAAATATATTTGTTAATTTAATGTTTACTTAAGTTCTGCAGTAGCTCCTGCTTCAGTTAATTGCTTAACAATCTCTTCAGCATCGTCTTTGCTTGCGCCTTCTTTAACAGTAGATGGAGCACCATCAACCATATCTTTTGCCTCTTTCAGACCAAGACCAGTAATAGCTCTAACTGCTTTAATTACTTGGACCTTTTGATCTCCAGCTGCACTTAACACAACATCAAATTCGTCTTTTTCTTCAGCTGCATCAGCTTCACCGCCACCTGCTGCTGCTGGTGCTGCCGCTACAGCTGCTGCTGCAGTAACACCAAATTTTTCTTCGATATCTGAAATTAGTTCAACTAATTCCATTACTGACATTTCTTCAATTGCCTTTAAAATATCTTCTTTAGTAGTTGCCATTTTTTTCTCCTTATAATTAGGCTGTCGCCTTTTTCTTGTCATTAACTGCTGTTAATACTCTAGCTAACTTGCTTGGAACTTCGTTTAATAAAGTTGCAAACTTACCAACTGGAGCTTGTAATACTGATGCAACCAAGCCAAGAGCTTCTTCTCTTGATGGTAGTTTTGCCAAGATATCAATCTGAGCACCATCGAGAAGCTGTCCTTCAACAACTAAAGCTTTCACCTCAAGGTTGTCAAAATTCTTAGCATAGGTCTTTAGCAGCTTAGCTGCTGCACCTGGCTCTTCAAACGAAAAAGCAAATAATGATGGTCCAACCAAAGCCTCATCGGAACAACCAAAATCAGTTCCTTCAAAAGCTAATTTAGCTAATGAATTTTTGATAATTTGGATATGTATTCCAGCTTGGGTAGCATTTTTTCTAACCTCTGAGAGCTCAGTAACCTTCATACCTCTGGCATCAGAAATAACTAATGATGATGCTTTGGAAGCAACTTCTTTAACCTCTGATACTATTCTTTCTTTTTCACTTTTTGTTAACGCCACAGCAATTTCTCCTGTTTAAGCCTTACGGCTATTCGGCGACAAACTGCATAATTACAATTTGAACACCACCTACGTAGGAAATTAAGTCTTTCGACACCTACGGTCTTTGACGGCTGCGAATAATCGCAACTATCTAAAGCTATTAAATAGCTTTAAAACTTATATCAACTCCGAAGAGTTAACTTTTATACCTGGACCCATAGTGCTACTTAAAGCAATATTGCCAATGAAGACACCTTTTGCGGATGCAGGTTTTAATTTTTTTAATTCACTAATTAATGCGGAAGCATTACTTATAATCTTGTCATCATCAAATGATACTTTTCCTATGCTTCCATGAATAATTCCATTTTTATCTGTTCTAAATCTAACTTGTCCAGCTTTTGCATTACTAACAGCAGAAGCCACATCATCAGTAACAGTTCCAGTTTTGGGGTTTGGCATAAGACCCTTTGGTCCAAGCACTTGCCCTAGCTTTCCAACAACTCTCATTGCACTGCTTGCAGCAACAACAACATCTACAGCAAGATTCTCTTTTGTAAACTTTTCAGCTAAATCATCCATCCCAATATGCTCAGCACCAGCTTCTTTTGCAGCTTCAGCTTGATCTCCATCTGCAAATACAGCCACAGTAACTTGCTTTCCAAGACTATTTGGAAGAGTTACTGCACCACGAACATTTTGGTCAGATTTATTTGGATCAACACCGAGTCTTATTGATATATCAACTGATTCTTCAAATTTTTCAGACTTAACGGACTTAATTAGTTCCATAGCCTCGGAAATAGAATATGTTTTAGTTGTATCTAAATTTTCAGAGATAATTTTTTGTTTTTTAGTTAATTTGCTCACAGCTCTACATCTACTCCCATGCTTCTAGCGGTACCAGCAATGATTAATACTGCGGCATCTAGATCGTTTGAATTAAGATCAGGTTCTTTGGCGTTTGCTATATCTTCCAATTGTGATCTTGTTAATTTTCCAACTTTTTCTCTATTAGGCTCTCCACTTCCCTTTGGAATTCCTAACGCTTTTCTTATTAAAACTGCGGCAGGAGGTGTTTTAACAACAAAGGTAAATGACTTATCTTCATATACTGTAATAACAACAGGAAGAGGAAGTCCCTTCTCAGCACTTTGGGTTTCTGCATTAAAAGCATTACAGAAATCCATAATGTTAACACCAACCTGACCAAGGGCTGGACCCACTGGAGGGCTTGGATTGGCTGCTCCTGCAGGAATTTGTAATTTCAGAATATTTGCTACTTTCTTTGCCTTTGCCATTATGTTTTCTCAATTTGAATAAAATCTAGCTCAACCGGAGTTGCTCTACCTAAAATTTGAACAGAAACTTTTACGATATTCCTTTCATAATCAACATACTCAACAACACCATTAAAGTCATTAAACGGACCATCGCAAACTCGAATAACTTCACCAGGTTCATAAATAGTTTTTGGTGCAGGAGCATCTTCTCCAACTTCTATTCTATTTATTATGTTATTTACGTCATCTTCAGAGATAGGAAGAGGCCTATCTTTTGTCCCACCAACAAAACCTGAAACTCTAGGTGTTGATTGAACTAACTGCCATGAATCATCCTCTAGCAACATTTGAATAAGAATGTAGCCAGGGAAAAATTTTCTTTCTGTTGTTTTCTTTGCGCCACCTTTAAGTTCAACAATTTGCTCAGTTGGAATTAAAATCTCTCCAAATTTATCACTAAGATTGTTGAGCTCTATTTTTTCTTCTAGAGCCATCTTAACTTTTTGCTCATAGCCTGAATAAGCTTGTATTACATACCAATCCATAACTTATCCTAGTACCAACTTAGTTAAATAACTTAGAAGTGCCTCTAAGCCCCAAAAGAATAAACAAAGAACAATTATTGAAATAAAAACTACCAAAAATGTTTGAGTGGTTTCAACTCTTGTAGGCCAAACAACTTTCCGAATTTCTGTTCTAGACTCTCTCATAAGTTTGATAGAGTTAGATCCAAAGTTTGTAGTTGCAAGAACAATAAGCCCAATAATGAATAAAAATACTACACCAAGGACTTTATATAAGAATGCAACTTCAACGAAATAGCTATTTCCAACAATAGCAACTGTAAAAATAGCTAAAGAAACTAGCCATTTAATAGTATCTAGTGTTTTTGAAGCTGTTCCTTTACTCATAAAATTCCCTTTTCACCAGTAATATTTAATTGGCAGGCCAGGAGGGTCTCGAACCCCCAACCCCCGGTTTTGGAGACCGGTGCTCTACCAATTGAGCTACTGGCCTAAAACATATTTTCATATTATCAAAGACAAGTAAGCCGAGGCTTAAAAGCCTCGGCTTGATTCATCAATTTTTTCTATTCAATAATTTTTGCTACTACACCAGCACCAACAGTTCTTCCACCCTCTCTAATCGCAAACTTAAGACCTTCGTCCATTGCGATAGGAGCAATTAGTGTTACTACCATTTTAATGTTGTCACCTGGCATAACCATTTCGACTCCATCAGGTAATTCACATGCACCAGTAACATCAGTTGTTCTGAAATAGAACTGAGGTCTGTAGTTACTAAAGAATGGTGTATGTCTTCCGCCTTCTTCTTTGCTTAAGACATATATTTCTGCTTCAAATTTTGTATGAGGTGAAATAGAACTTGGCTTGGCTAGAACTTGACCTCTTTCTACTGCTTCTCTATCAATACCTCTTAAAAGGATTCCACAGTTTTCTCCTGCTCTACCTTCATCAAGTGATTTTCTGAACATCTCAACACCAGTACAGGTTGTTTGAGTTGTATCTTTAATACCAACAATCTCTAATGGATCACCAGTGTTAACAATACCTGTCTCAATTCTTCCTGTTACAACAGTACCTCTACCAGAAATAGTGAATACATCTTCAATTGGCATTAAGAAAGCTCCGTCAACTGGTCTCTCTGGCTCTGGCACATATGTATCAAGAGTTTCAATTAGCTTAGTTACAGCTGGAACACCTATATCAGATGTATCACCCTCTAAAGCTTTTAATGCACTACCCACGATAATTGGCGTATCATCACCTGGGAAATCATATTCGTTTAAAAGATCTCTGATTTCCATCTCTACAAGCTCTTGTAGCTCTGGATCATCAACTTGGTCAGCTTTGTTCATAAATACAACTATGTAAGGAACACCAACCTGTCTTGCTAATAAGATATGCTCTCTTGTTTGAGGCATTGGGCCGTCTGCAGCACTTACAACAAGAATAGCTCCGTCCATCTGAGCCGCTCCTGTAATCATGTTTTTAACATAGTCAGCGTGACCAGGACAGTCAACGTGTGCATAGTGACGAGCTGTTGACACATACTCTACATGAGAAGTAGCAATTGTAATTCCTCTTTCTCTTTCTTCTGGAGCATTGTCAATATTTGAAAAGTCTACAGCATCTCCACCATAAACTTCAGCAGCAACTTTTGTTAAAGCAGCTGTTAATGTAGTTTTACCATGGTCAACGTGACCAACTGTCCCAACGTTAACGTGGGGTAAGGTTCTTTCGAATTTTTCTCTAGCCATTTTATACGCCTCTCTGAAATTAATAATTTTTAATAAAAATGGAGCTCATAACCGGACTTGAACCGGTGACCTCTTACTTACCAAGCAAGTGCTCTACCGCTGAGCTATATGAGCCCGACATAAGCATCCTATTTTTAAGGTGGCGTATTATCCCTCTAAAAATTGATAAACTCAACCTTTTTACAATATAAATTTAAAGATTTTTTTTAATTAAAAATATGTGGGCTTGAAGGTGGTGGAGAGGGTAGGATTCGAACCTACGTAGCCGAAGCGGCAGATTTACAGTCTGCTGGTATTAACCACTCACCCACCTCTCCATTTCAAGGTAGCTATTTTTGTTCTAGAATGGTGTTAAGTCAACTAGTTTTTTAACATTGAATCATTTAGATATTAATAAAATCCACAAAAATATAAGCAAAGATGCTGTAAGAATAGCTACTTTTAAAGAAATTGATTCTACAAATGACCAATGCAAAAGAGACCAGCATGATAAAAAAATTAATGTAAATATTGCTCAAGCTCAAACTAATGGAAGAGGCAGAAGAGGAAAATCATGGTTGAGTAAAGACTATGAGAACATATATATGTCCATTTCTGGACTAAATATTCACAAAGAAAAGTTTCCGATTAGTCTTGCAACTGGAATTATTTGTCAAAAAGCGATCAAATCCTTGTTGGGTGATATTGAAGTTGGATTGAAATGGCCGAACGACATAGTTTTAAAAAATAAAAAAATAGGCGGCATATTAGTTGAAAAAGAAATTCTTGGAAGTAATGTCATAACCATTG
>CBFHRY010000019.1:3674-18783 GCA_965658385.1 Gammaproteobacteria bacterium | reverse complement strand
AGAACTAGGAAGATCAGCGCTTGATGGGGTTGAGTCCATGAACATGATGGTAAATATGATGAGAGAGCACATACCACAAGAATCTAGAATACATTATGTAATTACTAAAGGCGGACTTGCCCCAAATGTAGTGCCAGAAGAAGCTGAGGTCTACTATTACGTTAGACATCCAGAAATGACAGCTGTAGAAGAGCTATTTAATAGAGTTGTAAAGGCGGCAAATGGTGCTGCACTAGGCACAGAAACAGATATGAGTTATGAAGTTATGCACGGCAATTACTCACTGCTGCCAAATACTACCCTTCAAAAACTAGTCCATAAAAATCTTAGTTCTCATGGAGGAATAAAATATTCAGATAGTGAGCTTACTTATGCAAAACTAATATCAGAGACATTAATTTCAGGTGATGAATTAATTGGTCGACAAGAAATTATTCAACCTTTTAAAAGAACTCAATCTTATGGATCTACAGATGTTGGTGATATAAGTTGGAATGTCCCTACTGCTGGCTTTAGGACTTCATCATGGGTACCTGGAACAGCAGCTCATTCTTGGCAAGCTGTTGCATCAGGTGGAACTTCAATAGGGCTTAAAGGAGCGGAGCTTGCTGCAAAAACATTGGCTTCTACGGCTATTGAATTATATGAAAACCCAGATCTAATTAATCAAGCTAAAAAAGAACATGAATTTAATATTGGAAAAGATTTTAATTATAAGCCTTTGCTTGGAAACAGAAAGCCTCCGTTAGATTATAGGAAATAATTACTGCTGAGAAGAAACACCAGCATTTGGTCGTCTTAGATCAGCATATCCATAAATGATTCCATCTTTGATATGAATGCTTTGAGTGCTTCCCATTGTCTTATTAGGTTCAGGCTGATGACCTAAGCTATCTAGGACTGATATAGTATCTATACTAATAGTTTTTTCATAATCAAGTCCAGAATATGGCCAATCCTTATGAATTCTTGGTAGCATCGTAGCTTCACCAATATTTAGATCAAAATCAACAATACCTGATACAACTCTTAAGATTGCAGCTGGTATATAAGAGCCTCCTGGTGAACCTGTTATTAAAATCAATTCACCCTTTTCATCGAAAACCATTGTTGGAGCCATAGTACTCATTGGTTTTTTTCCGGGCTCAAATCTATTAGCTGGACTCGCTACTCTGCCTTCGATAGTTGAATCTCCATATCTATATGCAAAATTATTCATTTGATTGTTCATTAAAATACCAGTTCCTGGAATGGTTACTCCTGAACCAAAAGAATAACCAAGGGTGTATGTATTGGAAACTGCATTTCCTTCAGCATCAATTATTGAGTAGTGTGTAGTATCCTTGCTCTCGTTTATTACTCTAAGAGGCTTGATTTTAGAGCTTGGAGTTGCTTTGCTCATGCTAATTCCATCTATCAATTCGCTGGCTCTTGCTTTCGATAGCAGAGTATCAATTGGAACATTGTATAAAGCTGGATCACCAACTTGGTGCGATCTATTGTTATGCCCTCTTCTTAATGACTCAGCGAGAAGATGGTAGGTTTTCGCAGAATTGCTATCCATTTCTGATAAATCAAAAAAACTTAAAACATTAAGAGCGGTTAAAAGAACAACACCTCCACCTGAGGGTGGTCCTGCGGTAAAAACTAATTTATTTCTATAGGAGCCAACAATGGGGGACTTAATAGAGGTTTCATAACTTTTAAAATCTTCCAAAGTAAAAAAACCATTATTTGAGTTCATTGCCTCAATAAATTTATCTGCAATCTCACCTTCGTAAAAGCCTTTCTTGCCCTTTTTAGAAATTATAGAAAATGTATTTGCCAAATCAGGTCGTTTCATTAAAGAACCAACATTTAAAGGTTTGTTATCTTTAAAATAAATTCTTTTTGATTCAGGATCTTCAATAAGCTGATTGCTGCTTTCTATTGCTTTATTTAGATCATAACTGACTTTGATACCCTCTTTTGCTTGTTTAATAACTGGTTTTAAAACTTCTTCGAGCGGTAACTTTCCAAATGCAGCATGCGCATCAAGTAGACCTGCAACACTTCCAGGTATTGCGGAGGCTTTGTATCCCTTTTTAACAATATTGAAATCAATTCGTTTGTAATCTCTTGGAAGTTTTTTGTTGAATAGTTTTTTAATATTAGAATTTAAAGGTGACTTACTTCTATAATCAATAAAGAAAATTTCATTTTTTTCTTTTAGATAAACTAGCATGAATCCACCACCGCCAAGATTACCTGCTCTTGGTAAAGTGGTTGCTAAAGAAAAACCTACTGCAACAGCAGCGTCAATTGCATTACCGCCTTTATCAAGAATCTCAATACCAATATCTGATGATAAGTAATTCTGAGAAACAACCATTCCTTGTTCACTGGTTACTGCTGTTGGATGAAATGGAGATACATAATCAATATAGCTTTCTTGAGCTAGCAGACTTATTGAAAAGAAAATTGAGAAAAGTATTTTTTTCATACTAAAAAACTAAGGGTGCTAAATAATAAGACATTAATGTAACTACCAATATCCCTATAATATTTATGAAAAATCCTGCTCTCATCATAGTTGCGATTGTAAACTTGCCAGAACCGTAAACAATTGCATTTGGGGGTGTTGCAACCGGCAACATAAACGCGCAACTTGCAGCAAGGCATACAGGAATGGTTAAAGAGACCGGAACAACACCAAGCGCAATAGCCAAAGAACCGATAACTGGCAAGAAGGTGCTTGTTGTAGCAACATTGCTGGTCATTTCAGTTAAAAATATTATTAAAGTTGCAATAGCAAAAATTAATAAAATAGGCTCTACATCTTTTAATATAGTTAAACCTTGACCAATCCATATCCCAAGTCCAGTGCTTGAGACCTGGGCTGCTAATGACAATCCTCCACCAAATAATAGCAAAAGACCCCATGGAAGTTTCGATGTTTCGCTCCATTCCATCAAGTCCCTTTTGCTATTTGATGATGGAATAATAAATAAAATAATAGCTACAATAATTGCAATACCGGCATCCTCTAGACCTATTCCATATTTAGTTCTCACTACTCTACTAGTCATCCATGCTAAGACAGCCATTGCAAATACAATTGCAATTTTAATTTCATCTTTCTTAACTGGCCCTAGCTCTTCAACCATTTTATTTAGTTGAGATCTTGTTTCATGGGAGGATGAAAAATTTGTTGGGAAAACATATTTTGCTAAAATAAACCATGCAGCAATTAGCATGCAAACAGATACAGGAACACCAACTTTCATCCATGTGAAGAAGTCTATTTCTACACCGTAGGTTTCACTCATGAAAGTCACAAATACAATATTTGGTGCTGTACCTATGATAGTTGACATACCCCCAATAGTTGCGGCATATGCAATTCCTAACATGAGAGCAGTATCGAAATTTTTTCTCTGCAGGTCGTTAATACCAGGAGTTGTAGATGCAATAACTGTGCAAACCGCTAAACCAATTGGTAAAAGCATTAGAGTTGTTGATGTATTCATTACAAACATACTTAGCATTGCTGCAACAAGCATAAAACCCCCAATTAGTCGTTCTCCTGAACTACCAATTGCAGAAATCATTACTAGAGCAATTCTCTTATGCAAGCCTGATCTTTCAATACCTAGAGCAAGAATGAAACCACCTAAAAACAAATAGATATTCTTATTTGCATAAGGATCAGCTGCACCTTGAAAACTGGCCACATCCAATAATGGAAATAAAGCTAATGGAAGCAAGGAAGTAACAGCTACCGGAATTGCCTCAGTGGCCCACCAAATCGCCATCAATATTAATACAGCAAGCACAAACCAAGCTGATTTACTGTCAATATATTGAATACCCTTATTAGTCTGAAATGAGTTACCCTCTAGCTCTAATAGACTTGATGGAATAAATCCAAATACACCCGCCGCAATAATTGCAGAAAAGGTTAGTATGCCAATCCAGAATCCTTTGTTTTTATATGCTTGCATTTAGTAAATAAAAAAGGGAGCTTCAAGCTCCCTTTTTATCTTATATCATTTTAGAACGTAAGCCTTAGATCTACATAATAATTTCTACCATAATCTTGATGAGCATCAGCAAAGTATCCGTAGTACCTATCAGCCAATGGAGCTCTTTCATCTTCAAGATTCTTAATAGCAAATCTTACTCTAGCTTTATTTCCATTCCATCTAAAGTTATATGACACAGTCGCATCAATAGTTGTCATTTCAGGAATGATATATCTAGTGCCATCACTTAGTGTTAATGAGTTCTGGTAGAAATCACCTTTTGTCAACATTGACATGGTCGCACCCCAATTACCCATTCTCCATGATGTTTTAAGAGTATGCTTGGTATCATAATTACCATCCATTCCTAATAAATCACCAAAGCCATCTAAAGGAATATTAGCGGGAATATTTCCAGCATCTTTTTGAGCTTGCAAGAATGCAAATTCACCAGATGCATCCTGAGTGAATTCATCAGTTTTACTACCTATGTACTTGATTCCAAAATCTCCATATTTAGTATCAATATCATAATAAATACCAACATCAGTTCCGCTCAATGTTCTTGTTGCCATATTTGTATAATCATTTTGAACATACTTAACAACTCCAGCAGGACAAATTCCAGCGGCTATAAAGTAACCAGCATCACCTGCATCTGCAGGCTCTCTCACAACCAAAGGATCACCCATAAATGAATCGCAGTTGTTTAATCCATTTTCAAATCTAAGCAACATATCGTTTACTATCTGATTTTCCCTACCAAATAAACCAATAGTCTTTTCTTTCTCAATTTCCCAATTATCGACCGTAACCATTAACCCAGGTAAGCTCTCTGGAGTATACACAAAACCTATAGAAGAGTTGGTTGATTCTTCAGCATCAAGCTTATTTCCACCAACTGCTCTTCTTTGGATTGTGTATGCAGAGTCAATATCAGAGTCAGTTATGTTAGTGTCTCCATCATAACCACCAGCGGCATTAAGAATATCTTGTACTCTTTGCACAACCCAATCATCTCTAGTTCCTGACCTAACAACGCCACCTTCATTGAGCTGAATAATGTTAGGTGCTCTAAAGGCAGTTGAAGCAGAAGCTCTTAATGAGAGACTTGGGTTAATTTCCCAACCTACAGCAAACTTACCAACGGTTGCTGAAGCAAAATCATCTGAACTTTCGTGTCTTACTGCTAATTGAGAAGAAATAGAATCAGTTATTGGGGCATTTAACTCTACAAATATAGATGTAGTTTGTCTTTCACCACTGACATCTCCAGTTGGACTTGAGTTGACAACATCTGCTACCAATGGGTAGCAATCGTTCTCATAGTCACAATAATCAATAGTTCCATCGAGCCTATCATCTCTATCATCGCTTACAACCTCATCTCTAATCTCAAAACCAACAAGCATTGCAACTGGCCCTGCAGGAAGTGTAAACATTTCTTGATTAACCATCTTGAAGTCAAACATTTTTAATGAGCTCATGCCATTTCTAGAAACATCTACAAGCACTCTTTCAATATTAGACGCTACACCAGCACTAAATGGATTATATGCAGCTGGAGTATCATCAAATAATGCCTCTTTTAATAATGTATTAGAAATCCTGTTTTTAGTAACATCATCAGCGGTGGCTTTTGAATATACTAAAGCAGTTTCCCAATCCCAGTTACCTGTTGTTCCTCTAAACCCTTGTAAAAATCTATAAGTTTCCTTATCAACATATGTCATTCTAGGCACTTCTGCATACCTATAGTTATCAATATAAAGTTCGTAGCCTGCAAAAAGTGCAGTCCCATCAGGTAAAGTCATTTGGTTTAACCAATAGTTATCTGGACCAACTCTATGTTTAGATGATGTAAAAGCATATGAAGGATGATTTCTTCTTTCGCTATCTGAAGTGTAATAACCAATCTCAGTAAAAGTCTCAACTCCATTGGAAAGTTCAGAATTTATAAATACTAATAAGTTTTGTCTTTCAAGTTTTCCTCTTTTCTGTGTCAAACCCCAAAGATTATATCTTTCAACACCATTACCATCTTGTGCTATACATGTTCCGTAACCAGTATCAAAAACAATACCATTTTGACTTGATCTATTTGAGCACCTTGGGTCACCTAGAGGGAAAACCTCAAATTCACCATTGCTATCAGTAAAGTCATGATTGTATGGGTTGCTACTTCCATGCTCTGATGATTTAACCATATCAAACTGACCATATAAGCTATTAGTTGATGTATTTCTAAAAGATGTGCTACCAAACCATGGAGAATCTTCAGGAACCCATTTTCTATGGTCAGAATCACCCCAACGAGGGTCTTCACTTGCATCAATAGAGCCTCTATCATAATGATCAAAGAAAACACTTACATTGGTTTTACCAAAATCTTTACCCCATTTGATATTAAACCAATTATCTTCTGTTTCAAAATGATCATAGGCTGAAACTTTTGCTCGAACCACTAAACCTTCATAGTCATTTTGCATGACGTTATTAACAACACCAGCTACTGCGTCAGCACCATAAATAGCTGATGCGCCATCTCTAAGAATTTCCATTCTTTCAAGACCATATACTGGTACTAGCTGAGAGTTAACTGTCATGGTAGGGACAAAGTCACCACCAATTTTCTCAGTTTGGTAGCCTGGAGACAATACCAACCTTCTGCCGTTTAGAAGTGTAAGTGTATTACCAACACCTAGATTTCTTAGGTTGTATGCTCCCATATCACCCCTAGAAGCATTAACACCACCAGAAGCCATTTCTGATTCGTTAAAATAATTTAGGCCCTGCTCAGCAATATTTTCAAGAAGCTCATCACCAGAGTCTACCCCTAATGCTTCAATATCTTCAGCTGAGATTACAGTTACAGGACTCCCGCTATATTAGCTCCTTTAATTTGAGAACCTACAACTACAACCTCTTCAACATCTGAAGCAGACGCTGAATCCTCTTGAGCAATGATTGTTAACGGCAAAGCAAAAGCTACAACCATTAAAGATTTAATAAATTTCATTTAATATCCCCCATGAATTTAAATTCAAACACTTACTCTGATTATAAGGCTATAGATAAATATATGTCTATAAATATGAACATAATAAAATATTGTATTATGATAACCTAAGGTTATATATCATTAATGAAATATGTTGAATTCAAAGCAAATTGAGATCTTTTATCATATCTATAAAGAAGGATCTATTACAAATGCAGCTAGAGCATTGAATGTCTCTCAGCCCGCTCTAAGCAAATCAATATCGTACACAGAAGATAAACTTGGCTTTAAGCTATTTAATAGAACATCTAAAAAGCTAATTCCTACTGATGAAGCTAATGAATTGTATGAGTTCGCTTCAATGGTGATATTTCAATTAGATAGTTTTAACAATACTGCTAAGGACTTAATGCCTTTAAATTCAAATGACATTAATGTGGGCACTACTCCATCGATTATGCAAACCCTAATGCCAGAAATTCTTGAAAAGTATAAAAAATACTCTTTCAACAGTAGCTTTAACTTCATTAATTTAAATAGTAATGAGCTTTTGAACAGGCTAGTCAATAAAAGTCTAGATATTGTTATTTGTTTTGATCCCGCTATATCTAACAGAGGATCAAATCAGCTGGAAGAAAATAATTTATCAAAAGAAGTAATCCATGAAGGAATGCATGTAATGATATCGCCAAAAGATACTTTCAAAAATAAACCTCATCATAGCCTTAATGATTTTGCAGACCACCCCTTTATTGAGATAACAAATTTAATTTCATTCTATGGCGTAAAATCCCTAACAGCGCATTTTAGAAATGAGTCAATTACAAATAATATAATTGCTAAATCTTCATCTTATGCAGGAGCTGCGTCCTTAGTTGAATTGGGAATTGGAAGTGCGCTAGTAGACGTCTATACTGCTAAAAATTGTGATTCTTCTAAAGTCGATATATTTAAATTAAAAGAAAGTCTACCTTATAAGATTGTACTTCTTCATGATCAATCAAAAGCCATGAGTGATAAAGCTAGAGATTTTTATGAGTTTGTTAAATCCTCAACTTATAAAATCTAAAGCAGCTTTCATTCTATTCAGAGATTCATCTTTTCCGACAATTTCCAATGTAAGCCCTAGTGAGGGAGATTTTGTGCTACCTGTTAGTGCTATTCTTATTGGTTGATTGACTTTAGGAGTTGAAAGTCCAGAACTATCCTGAAAGTTTTTTAAAAGTGAATCTAATGAAGTTTCAATCCACTCATCATGATCTTCTAATAAGACAATTAAGCTTGAAAGAGTATCATTACTATCTAATAAAAATTTTATGACAGCCTTCTCATCATAAGAGTCTATACCTTTGTAATAAGGCTTAAGGGCATTTGCAATTGCAGATAGATTTGTTTCTGACGATCGCATTGCGGTAAGTAAAAGATCAAGTCTTTTGTGATCATTCATATCGATATCAATAGATTCAAGAAATGGCTTGAGATGAAGTTTAAATTCATCTAATCCTATATTGGCTAAATGTTGTGAGTTAAGCCAATCAAGCTTTGTTTTATCAAAAATAGCTCCAGCTTTTTGAATTTCTGTTATTTCAAAATCCCTTATTAAATCTTCAAGGTAAAAAACTTCTTTTTCTCCCTTTGACCATCCAAGTCTGGCTAAAGTATTTAATATTGCAGAATCAAGATAACCTTCATTTTTATATTCTTCTAGGCTTGTTGCTGCATGTCTTTTAGATAATCTTTTTTTATCTGCACCAAGAACAAGAGGAAGGTGCGCGTATTCAAGCTCTGGATAGCCTAAAGCTTTTTGAATGTGAATTTGTCTTGGTGTATTAGAGATATGATCTTCCCCTCTTATAACAGTGGTTACATTTTGTTCAAAATCATCCACAACATTGCAAAGGTGATAAGTTGGTGTGCCATCACTTCTTAAAATCACCAAATCATCCAATTCCTCATTGTTGAAGCTTATTTCTCCTCTGACAAAATCTTTCATAACAACCTGTCCAGAAGTTGGAGTCTTTAGTCTTAAAACCGTGTTATTAGATTTTGAAAGATTTAGACCCCTACACTTTCCATCATATTGAGGCTTTTTACCATTTGCTTGTTGCTCCGCCCTCATCTCTTCCAGTCTTTCTTTTGTGCAATTGCAATAATATGCCTTTCCCTCATCAAAAAGCTTTTGAGCAGCTTGAGTATAGATTTCAGTTCTATTTGACTGATTTATAGGCTCAAGATCAGGACTTAAACCTATTAGATTTAAACTATCTAGAATATTTTTTTCAAACTCTTTGGTTGATCTTTCTCTATCAGTATCTTCTATTCGAACAAGAAACAATCCATTCATTTTTTTTGCATACACGTAATTAAACAATGCGGTCCTTACTCCACCTATATGCAAGGTTCCTGTTGGGCTAGGTGCAAATCTTGTTACTACTTTCAATGTTTACTCCAAATTGTCTCAATTGAGTGTTTATTGGCAATCTCTGATAATCGAGATTGATGTTTTTCTATATCATCATTGCTGGTTTTCAATCTAACAAGATTGATATTGTCTAGTTTTAAATCGTTAGCTATATTTTTTTCGATACCTGGAAGATTTGTTGTGTTTTCTGAGAATTCAAACTTACTTTGACCCCCTGTTAGCATCATATAAACATCAGCTAAGATATTTGCATCAAGCAATGCACCATGAAAACTCCTGTCATATCCAGTAACTTCAAATCTATTAGCAAGTGCATCTAATGAGTTTCTCTGTCCAGGAAACTTATCCCTAGCTATGACTAAAGAATCTTCAATTTCACATATATCCTCTAATAAGGGTAATTTTGATGAAGCAAGCTTAATTTCATTATTTAAAAATCCAACATCAAAAGGAGCATTATGGATGACTAAGGTAGAGCCATCTATAAACTCAAGAAACTCTTCAACAATTTCCTCGAATAATGGCTTGTCAACAAGGTCAGCATTAGTAATGCCGTGGACTTTTGATGCTTCCTCATCAATTATTCTTTGGGGATTTAAATATGTATGAAAATGTTGATCTGACTTCCTTCTATCATTAAGTAATACAGCACCAATTTCAATAATTTTATGGCCTTGCTGAACTTCTAGACCAGTAGTTTCTGTATCAAGAATTATATATTTTTTATTCATTTATAGATTGTCGATTCCTTTATTTGCTAGCTGATCAGCTTTTTCATTTTGAAAATGACCAGAGTGACCTTTAACCCATGACCATTTTACATCATGATAAGAATTTAATTTATCTAATTGAATCCATAAATCCTTATTTTTAACATCTTTTTTTTGAGAGTTTTTCCAATTATTTTTTTTCCAGCCATTGATCCAGCTATTTATGCCATCCATGACATATTTTGAATCGGTTATTAAATTGACTTGGCACTTTGCGTTGAGGGCTTCTAGACCTTTTATGGCTGCAGTGAGCTCCATCTTGTTATTGGTTGTGAGCTTGTCCCCGCCGCATAACTCTTTTGTAGTTTCTCCATATTCAATATAAACACCCCAGCCACCTATTCCAGGATTTCCTCTGCAAGCTCCATCTGTATAAATATTTACTGTTTTCATAAATTTAAATTAAAATTCACTAATGGTAGAAATTAAAGCAATAAATGCGTTCACAGATAATTATATTTGGTTACTGACTACTAATGAAGGGTCTGTTGTGATTGACCCAGGTGATTTTAGACCAGTAAGTGAATATATTAAAAAGAATAATAAAGATTTGACCGGTGTTCTCATAACTCATCATCATTTTGATCATACTGGTGGTCTTAAAGATTTAACAAAAGATTATGAAATTCCTATTATTGGTCCCAAAAATAATATTTCAGAAATCAATAAAGTGGTTAAACATGGAGATAAAGTTAACATTCTCGGTTTAGAGTTTGATGTAATAGCAGTTCCTGGACATACGCTTGATCATATAGCATTTTATTGTGAAAACGATGCAGAGCCTTTTTTATTTTGTGGAGATACCATGTTTGCAGGCGGATGTGGCAGGATCTTTGAAGGCACTGCTCATCAAATGTATGATTCATTACAGCTATTGAAAAACTTACCAAAAGCTACAAAAGTGTATTGTGCGCATGAATACACTGAACAAAATTTAGAATTTGCTTTAATGGTAGAACCTAAAAATAGTGATCTTCAAGCTAGATATGCATATGTAAAAAAATTGAGGTCTGAAAATAAGATCACTGTACCATCTAATATTGATATTGAAATTAAAACAAATCCATTCCTTAGATGTGATCAGGATGATATAAAAAAATTAGTATTCGAAAAATATGATATTAATGGAGATAATCCAACAACTTTTAAGGCAGTAAGAGAATGGAAAGACTCATTCTAAAACAATTATCAATAATCATAATCTCTTTCTCTTTTTTAGGATGTTCTTCATTGCCTGAGTCTAGTAAAGATCTTAATGGAAATAAGGTAGATGTGAGTCTAGATAAAAAAGAAACGCTCCCAAAGCCAGAAATTAAATTAGAGAAAGAAATTGAAATAGAGGTAATTAATAATGTCTGGGATTATCTCAAAAATAATTCCAGCTATGATGAAATTGAGCTGAATGAAAAGACTCTTTCATTTATGAATAGACACTTAAGTAATCTTGGCATATTTGAAAGCTACTTAATGAAGTCAGAATATTTTATTTATCATGTTATTAAAAAACTTGAAGATGAAAATCTTCCTCTAGAACTTGCATTAATCCCATTTATAGAAAGTGATTATGATCCTTTTTCAATATCTGCATCAGGAGCAGTTGGAATATGGCAATTCATGCCTGCAACGGGTAGTTTATTTGACCTGAATAAAACTTGGTGGAATGAAGATAGACATGATCCATTTAAATCAACAGATGCAGCTGTTGGATATTTTAAATACCTATTAGATAGATTTGATAATGACCTTTATATAGCAATTGCTGCATATAATGGAGGCCCTACATATCTAGATAGACAAATTAGAAGAAATAAAAGACGTGGACTAGATAGTGATTTTTTTTCTCTAAAATTATCAGAACAGACTACTGAATATGTTTATAAATTTATTGCGCTAAGAGAATTAATAATCAATAGTGAACAATATGATGTTAGGCTGCCGAATATAAATTTAAGCCCAAGAGTGGTTAAGATTGAAGTTCCTGGTCAGGTTGAAATCCTTACCATAAGCGAACATCTCGAACTAAAGCCAGAATTAGTTTATAAACTTAATGCGGGCTATACAAAATGGGCTTCTGCTCCAACCAATAAGAGTGAGTTCTATATACCCATTGAAAAATTAGATTTATTTAATAATCCAGAAAATCCAATCAATGGGGTGAATAAAATCAATTGGATTTCTCACAATGTTCAAAGCGGAGATAATTTGTGGGATTTAGCTAATAAATATGATACCGAGGTATCTATTATAAAGCAGATTAATTATTTAAATAATAATATGTTAACTCTTAATATGACCTTATTAATACCTCTCAGCAAAACTGAATCAAATAATTTTATTCCAATAGAAATGCATATTGTTTCTGAAGGAGATACCTTGTGGGGAATTGCTAAAAAATATGATATGACCATGTTAGATTTAAAAAGAATGAATAGCATATCTGATAATCAATACCTTCAACTTGGACAGAAGCTGAGCATTGGCAATAAAAATATTCACAGAAATATTGAATCAAGAAAAAGAACTATTCTATATTCAGTAAAGCAAGGTGATAACTTATACAAAATTGCCGATCTTTTTGACGTTTCTGTTAAAAGTATTAAAGAAATTAATAAGTTTAAAAATTCAGACTTAAAACCTGGTCAAATTATAAAAATTGCAATTAGAGCGTTTTAATTATCTGAGGTTTTAGGATCAAGGGCATCTCTTAAACCATCTCCAAAAAAGTTTAAAGCAAACAGAGTTATTGTGAATGTTATGCCGGGGTATATTAAAAGCCAGCTAAACTCTTCCATAGATTCAACACCATCTTTTATTAATGTTCCCCAACTACTCATTGGTGGCTGAATACCTAACCCAAGGAAACTTAAAAAACTCTCGAGCAGCATTACTTGAGGGATCGTAAGAGTTGCATACACAGCAATTGGACCCAAAATATTAGGAAGTAAATGACGCCTAAACATTATTAAGTTACTTACCCCCATAGCTTTGGCTGCAAGAACAAATTCTTGATTTTTTAAACTCATGACTTGTCCACGCACAATCCTAGCCATGGTCAACCACTCCACAGCACCAATAGCACCAAATAGTAACCATAAATTCCTTCCAAATATAACCATTAATAAGATAATAAAAATAATAAAGGGAAGCCCATATAAAACATCAACAATTCTCATCATTATTGAATCAATTCTTCCGCCGAAATAACCAGCAACAATACCCCAACTAACCCCAATAACTAAAGCTACACCTGTGGCTACAAAACCAACCATCAACGAAATTCTGGCACCATATAAGATTCTGCTTAGCAGATCTCTGCCTAGTATATCTGTTCCCAACAAGTGTTCGCTTGATGGTGGTGATGCTCCCAAGTCAAGATTTTGAAAAGAATATGAGTACGGAGCTATATATGGAGCAAAGATTGCACATAAAATGAGTACAAATAAAATAATCGCGCCAACCATTGCTGCTTTATTTTTAATTAGCCTTGAAACAGCATCTGACCATAGCGATGAATTATTACTCATGACTCGTCCCTTGATCTCGGGTTTAACCACAAGGCTGCAATATCAGACATAAGATTAAAAAAAACGATCATTGCAGAAAAGAAAATAGTTGTTCCAAGTATCATTGTGTAATCTCGATTAAAAGCAGCTTCAACGTAAAATCTTCCTAGCCCAGGTATTTGAAAGATAGTTTCTACAACGAAGGAACCTGCTAATAATCCTGCTATCGCAGGACCTAAAAATGAAACAACTGGTAAAAGTCCGCCTTGCATAGCATGCTTTATAACTATTGAAGATTCTGATAATCCTTTTGCTCTTGCTGTTCTTATAAAATCCTGATTTAAAACTTCTAGCATTCCACCCCTGCTCAATCTGGCGATATATGCTGCATAAGCAAAACCTAGTGTTAGAGAAGGCAGAATCTTGTCTCCGGGTATTTGGTTCCAGCCAGAAACTGGGAGAAGTTCTAAATTAATACCAAAGATTAATACAAGTAATGGGCCCATTAAAAAGGTTGGTACACATATACCAATCATAGCAATTGCCATAGGTATAAAATCTAATGCTGTATTTCTTTTAAGGGCTGCTAAGACTCCCGAGAAAACACCTATAACTAGCGCAATTAATATTGCATATATAGCAAGTTCAAAGGTTATCGGTAGTCCAGTTAGAATCATCTCAGTGACTGATCGACCGGGGTATCTGAAAGATGGTCCAAAATCACCTTGAACTATACCTGTCATATAGTCAGTGTATTGTTCCCATTGAGATGCGTCTAAATTATAAGCTGCATTTAAATTTTTAAGGACCTGTGGTGATACCGCTTTCTCGGCATCAAATGGACCTCCAGGGGCTTGTTTGATTAAAAAGAATGTTATTGTAGCAACAGCTAGAAGAACAGGAATAGCAAGAAGAATTCTTTTTAAGATTATTCTTATCATTTAGGTTTAATCTCTTTCTAAATAGAAATACTTAGGATGATGATGATCAAGATAGTTTGGGTAATAACCTTTTACGTCTCCAGATAATTGATAAACTCTTACATATGTATAAAGGGGGATAATAGGCATCTCATCAATCAAAATTCTTTCAGCTTGTTTGAGCAGTTCATATCTTTCGTTTTGATTGTTTTTAGAGTTAGCCAATTGGACAAGGCGATCATATTCAAGATTACCCCAACCTGTTTTATTATTCCCTCTATTTGGTCTTAGCAGATCAAGAAATGTATTAGGATCTTCATAGTCGCCAATCCATCCAGCTCTGGAAACCTGAAAGTCTCCAATCATTTCTCTGTTGAGATAAACCTTCCAATCCTGATTAACTAATTCAACATCAATTCCAAGATTTTGCTGCCACATCTGTTGAATGGCAAGAGCAACTTTTCGATGATCTTCATTGGTATTAAATAA
>CBFHRY010000019.1:0-3574 GCA_965658385.1 Gammaproteobacteria bacterium | reverse complement strand
TCAATTCCAAGATTTTGCTGCCACATCTGTTGAATGGCAAGAGCAACTTTTCGATGATCTTCATTGGTATTAAATAATATTTCTAGTTTAGGAAAAGGGTTATTTTCATCATAGCCCGCTTCTTTTAATAACTTCATTCCAAGTTCAGGATCGAAAGGAATCTCTGTATCTGGCTCATATCCATTAGACCCAGGAGGTGTAAATGAATATGCAGGTATTTGACCGCATTTTGTTACTTTTTCAACAATCTGCGTTCTATTGATTGAATACGCTAATGCTCTTCTAACTTTCGGGTCCACTAGAGCAGGATTGTTAATATTTAATCTATAAAAATATGTACCCATATATGGATCAATTCTAAGATTTGGATTTTGATCTTCTATATATACCGGACATTTTTGAGACGGGAGCGTGCTTGTAACATGTAATTGACCTGAACGAAACATTCTGTCCTCAGTCATTACATTTGATACTGGGTAGTAATGGATTTCATTTAATTGAACTGTTGAGGCATCCCAGTACAAGGGATTTTTTTCAACAACTATTTTATTATTTAATTCCCAAGTCTTTAAGTTGAATGCGCCATTGCAAACAAAATTACCTGGTCGAGTCCACTCTCCATTTCTATCATCAATAGACCCATGCTTTAAGACCGTATCTTTATGAACAGGCCACGTGCTGTAGTGACTCAAAAGTCCAAGGAAAAATGGTGTTGGATTATTTAATTGTACTTCCAGGGTTAGATCATCAACAGCTTTAACACCAACTTCATTAAAGTCATCTGTAATTCCATTATGGTAATCAGAAGCTCCAACTACATAATAGAGCATATCTGGATACTGGGCACCTAGTGAAGGAGTTAACAATCTTTTCCAAGACCACACAAAATCGTGAGCAGTAAGCTGATCTCCATTCGACCATCTACCATTTTTTTGTAAATAAAAAGTATAGGTTTTACCATCTTCACTGATATCCCATGATTCTGCTGCGCCTGCAATACTTGAGCCCCCTTTCGGATTTGCTGTTGTTAAACCTTCACACAAACCAATCAGAAGATGGTGCTCAGGCACCCCAGTTACGATATGAGGATCAATACCTTGAGGCTCAGTTCCATTACCAAAATGAAAAATCTTATCTTCTAAACCGGAGTCAACAGGAGAGATATTTTCAGAACAGGAATAAATAAAAAATAAAGAACAAATAATAGGCAAAGCGTGGAATTTTTTCATTTGGTTACTCCTGAGTAAAAATTTGTTCATTAAGATCTATATTTGCAGTACCAAATAAATCATCATTCATAATATCATTCATTCTGTCCGCAAGTCTTTCTGTATCAAATGGAATGTATTGATCAACCACTTCTTCTTTTTCTAAATCAGTTGGATAGGTATACGCATTTAAAGTTATAAAATAGTGATCTCCATTTAAAGATGTGAGTGATAACTCAGATCCTGGATTTGATTCAAATAAACTTCTAAGAATATCTTGAGGCAGTAGTGATGAATATCTTTTTATATCCTTAAATGATTCACTTGAAACAAATAGATTATCTTCTACAAAAGTTTTCTTTTCAGATTCTAAAGATAGGTTCAGATATTCTTTTTCCAATTCAGCTCTTCTAATTGAAGCATTAATTTCAATCAAACTTGAATTCACTTCTTCCTGAACTAATGCAAAAGGTTTTAATTCAGGTTCTTTGATTTCTGATAATGATAGAACATATATAGTTCCATCTAAATCAATTACCTTTGGTGTGTTTAGCTCAAGTGAATCATCAAAAACAATATCACTAATTAACAAATCATATTCAGCATTGATGCTTGAGATACTTTGTAAGGAAGAGCTCTTTATTTCTTTTGCAGCAAAAACTGCTAGGTCATTTATGGTTGAACCCTCAAGAGATAATTGATCAAGCTCACTAAAGTCATCATTTAGTAATGCTAATGACTCAGCACTGATAAGCTCATCAATAATTTCACTTGATATCTCATCAAAGGTTTTAATTTTTTCTTCTAGTACCTCAGTTACTTTAAGAATGTGATAAGAAGAATCTATTTCTATGATAGAGCTAATGTCGCTATTCTGCATATTTTTTAAGGCGCTACCAAATTCTTCCGGGAATACATCTTCTTCAAAATAATCTAAATTTCCACCTTGATCTTTAGTAACAATATCCTCGCTATACTCAGCAACAAGGTCTTCAAAAGATGAGCCTTCATCAAGTTGCAATTTAATGAGCTCAATTTTTGATAAAGCGTCGATATTATTTTCATAGTTTGTTTTATCAATCATTATGTGGGAGAACTTCTTTTGGGTATTAGATTGGGCTTTGCTTAAATAATCTTCATAATAATTTGTTGCATAATCTTCTGGTATCTCCACCCTATCGGAATAATCTGAGCTAACTAAGGAAAAAAATTGAAAGCTTCTTAGCTCATCTTCATAAAATAATTCTTGATTTTGATTGTAGTATTCAACTTGCTCGGTAAGGGTATTTTTAATTGAGTCTTGAAGAGACTGAGAATCTATCTTTACAAAATTGATATCAGCTTTTTTTTCTAAAATATTAACTAATTTAGAAATTTCATTAGGCAATTGAAATAAAGAGCCTGATAAAGAAAATCTATATTTCTCAATAGCATTAATATTGCCACTTAAATTAATGTAATCATTTTTTGAAAATCCATTTTGGTTTGCAATAGCCTCGAACAAAGCTTCATCAAAATTACCATTTTCATCTCTATATGAAGGATCTTGAACTATAGATTTTTTTGCTATTTTAACTTCCTCATCATTAAGCAGCCCAAGGGATCTGGCTTCAGAAAGGAATACTTTTTGTGTAATAAGCTCTTGCCTAATTAGATCTACTTGTAGTTGCGAATCTAATTCATTGAAATTAAATTGCTCCCCATAAGTTTCTTTAAGCTTATTCGCTCTAATATTTGCAGCTACAGTGTAGTCTAGTTCTGTTACCTCTTCCCCATTTATAGAACCCAGAGATCCTGAAAAAACAGTTCCTAAACTAGAGGTTCCTAAAAATACAAAAGGTAACGCTAGTAAGGCAATGATAACTACCAACCTTGGGCCGGATAAAAAATTTCTTAGTGATTCCATCATAATGTCTGTATTATAAAATAAAAAAAGGGTGCGGAAGCACCCTTTTTAAAAAGATTAGTAAGTTTAGCCTTTCACCTTATCTTTAAGACCTTTACCAGCCTTAAAACCAGGTACTTTAGACGCAGCAATGTGCATTGACTCACCAGTTTGAGGATTTCTACCCTCTCTAGCAGCTCTATGCCTTACTGAAAACGTTCCAAAACCAACTAGTGATACTGAATCACCATTCCCCAAAGCATCTCCGATGCCACCTAATACTGAGTCAACTGCTCTAGCTGCTGAAGCTTTTGAAAGATCCGCACCTGCTGCAACTGCATCAACTAAGTCTGATTTATTCATACTAAATACTCCTCGTGTAAATTTATTGATAAATACTATTCTATGAAAAGCCTTTTATGGCTAAAAGTCAAGCAAATAAAGGCTTTATTAATGAGTTTGTTTTTCTTGATTTTTTTCA
>CBFHRY010000018.1:6319-20301 GCA_965658385.1 Gammaproteobacteria bacterium | reverse complement strand
TCCTTTTTTTTCTAACTCTTTTACTAATGCAGCTTCAGAGAATCGTGCCGGGGGTTTAGTAAATTTTTGGTCTAGATTAGCTTTATCTATGCCTAAAACATCACCCTCATTAAGAATAGGCAGGATATTAGCATCGGAGTCTTTTGCATCAACATTTGCTACTTTCGTATATCCATCAAAGACTACTTCTCTACCCTTGGCTGAAAATGTATATTCCTCAATCTCAATTTTTGCAGTAGTTGATAAATATTCCGCATTAGGTAATTGAGATGCAATATACTGCTGCCATATTAATCCATAGAGGCGAACTTCTTCTTCTGAAACTTTCTGAAGATCGCTGGCTTTTAGAAAAGCATTAGTTGGTCTTATAGCTTCATGAGCTTCTTGAGCATTCTCGGTGCTTGAATAAATTCTTGGAGCATTAGTAAGATATTTTTCACCTATATTCTCCGTTATAAAATTTCTTGCATCTTGAATAGACTCTTTACTGAGACTTGGAGCATCTGTTCTCATATATGTTATGTAGCCGGCTTCATATAATTTTTGAGCAACACGCATGGTTCTCTTAACATTAAAACTTAGTTTAGTACTAGCTGCTTGCTGCAGGGTTGATGTAATAAAAGGAGGTCTAGGTTTAATTGATACTGGTTTTTTTGAAACATCTGAAATCTTCAATGATGATGAATTAATCAATTCAACAATTTCTTTAGCTTCTAGTTCTGGCAATAAAGGATCAGATTTTTTTCTATTTAAAGCAAAGTTAATATTATTGTTATCTTTATCAATAGCATCAAAAGAAATTTCCCAGAACTCTTCTGGTACAAATTTTTGAATCAGTCTTTCTCTTTCAACTAATACCCTTAACGCAACAGACTGAACTCTTCCTGCAGATAAACCTCTAGCAATTTTTTTCCACAACAGTGGAGATAACTCGAACCCTACAACCCTATCCAAAAATCTTCTTGCTTGTTGAGCTTTAACTAAATCTAGATCAATTTCTTTAGGATCAGAAAATGATTCAATAATTGCATCCTTTGTAATTTGATTAAATCTTACTCTTGAAAATTCATGTTTATTTGGGCCAAGTGCTTCTTTAAGATGCCATGCAATAGCCTCACCCTCTCTGTCTAAATCAGTTGCTAGATAGACGTGGTCTACACTTTTTGCAGCTTTTCTAAGATCTTTTATGACCTTTTCTTTATCAGGGATAATTTGATAGTCAGCCTTCCAACCATTATCTGGATCAACTCCCATCCTTCTAACAAGCCTCGCTCTATCATTTTTTGCTTTTAATTTTATTTTTTCCTCTGGAGAAATGTTTTTTGGAAGTGTTAGTCTTTTAGCAGGTGTTTTTGATTTACCTTTTGGCAGATCACGAATATGGCCTACACTAGACTTAACAATGTAATCTTTACCAAGGTATTTGGATATTGTTTTAGCTTTTGCTGGTGACTCAACTATTACAAGAGAATTTGGCATATTTATAATGTTTTTAATTACAATTCAATACTATTTATAGTCTCGGATACTTTGTTGAGTATTGCAAGACCGCCCTTTTCATTCCATAGAAATGAAATTGAAGATGGTGTAAATATTATTTCAACAACCTCATATGGAAGGTCGTTAAGTGTAATTTCTAAACCATCATAAGCTTCAGAATACTTTAACTTGAGAGGAGAATACAAAATTATTCCATCTTTGTCTCTAATAAAATGCGCATCTTTTAAATTAGTTTTATTCTTAAATTGATAAACCATATTCGAATAATCACTAGATTTAAACTCTAGTGTGGATATTTTCAATGAAGAAATTTTAAAACCCATCTTCATTGCATCCAGCCTTAGTTTAGAGATTAATTTAGTTTTTTTTGATGGAGCTGCCAGACTAATTGAACCAAATAAAAATAAAAATATTAATGTAATGACAATTAATTCCATAGATCTTAATTCAAAATTTCACTAACAATGGAAGGGCCTTTAATTATAAAGCCAGTGTAAATTTGAACTAGGTCAGCGCCACTTTCAAGCTTTTTAGAGTAAGTTTCTTTATTAATGACTCCTCCAACAGCAATTAAAGGCATGTCTTCTGCAATGGTATTTATTAGCTCAAGTTTTTGATTTGATTTATTTAATAAAGGAGCGCCTGATAATCCCCCATCAAAATTATGATACTTTGACTGTTTTAACAAAGTTTTATCTATGGTTGTGTTAGTAGCAATTAACCCAGAAAAAATTGAATTTTCAACCATTTCAACAATCTGTTTCAGACTTTCGTCATTTTCATCAGGAGATATCTTAAGAAAAATAGGTTTAGTGTTGTTTAATTCCACTGAAAGCTTTGATATTGCTGACAAAAGCCGATTTAACTGATCAGCAGAGTGAAGTTCTCTTAAATTTTTAGTATTTGGAGAGGAAATGTTAACTACAATATAGTCTGCATATTCATAAACCTTTCTAAAGCATGAAAGGTAGTCTTCTATTCTTTTCTCACCCTCTGATGTCTTATTTGCTCCAATATTTACACCGACTATTCCATTATATTTATGGGTTTTAAGGTTTTTTACCAAATGGTCAACGCCTTTATTGTTAAAACCCATTCTATTGATAATTGCATTTTCATTAAAAACTCTAAATAGTCTTGGTTTTTCATTACCACTTTGAGGTAAAGGTGTAACAGTGCCTACCTCCAGAAATCCGAAACCAAGTTTGCCAAGTGAGTTAATGTAATCTCCATTTTTATCAAGCCCAGCAGCAGTTCCTAAATTATTTTTAAACTTCATTCCTAAAAGCTCTAGTTCATTATTTTTAATTTCTTTAACAATAAAACTGAGGAGTCCAAATTTATCTAGGAGCTTTAGACCATTTAAAGCCAATGAATGTGCTAGCTCTGCTGGTAGGGTTTTTAAGAGAGATAATGCTAATTTCAAATTAATTCTCTGATAATTTTTTTGATGTTATCAGAAATTTCAGGATCTTTCATTCCCATTGCAATAGTTGCCTCCACATAACCCGTTTTGCTACCACAGTCGAATTTTTTTCCATCATATACTTTAGCTTTAACATTCTCTTTTTCTAGTAAAAGTTGAATTGCATCTGTTATTTGTATTTCTCCAGAGCTATCAGGTTTGACTATTTCAATGAACTTAAAAATTGATGGATTAAAAATATATCTTCCACAAACAGCTATATCAGAAGGAGCATCTTCAGCAGATGGTTTTTCTACTATGTTAAAAACGTTTACCTCATTATTTATGAGCTTATTATCTCCGGGGTCAATAACCCCATATTTATGAATATTTTTTTTATCGATTACATTAACAGCAATGGTTGTGTTGCCATGTTCGTTATAACTACTTGCCAACTGCTGAAGGCATGAGGGGGATGATATAAAAAGATCATCAGGTAATAGAACAGAAAAAGGCTCATCCCCTACCAGGTCTTTTGCAAGAGAAATAGCGTGTCCTAATCCTTTTTGCTCTTTTTGATTTACGTATGAGAATTTTAAATCTTCCATATAACTTGGCTTAAGTTTGTCTAATAAATCTAGCTTGTTTGAAGACCTAAGTCTTTCTTCAAGTTCTGGGTATGATGAAAAATGATTTTCGATTGCGCCTTTTGTGTGACTTGTAATAAATATTATTTCTTCAGCGCCAACACTTACAGCTTCCTCTACAGCATATTGAATTAAAGGCTTATCAATAATGGCTAACATCTCTTTAGGTATTGCTTTTGTCGCAGGAAGAAATCTTGTTCCAAATCCTGCAACTGGCAAAACTGCTTTTTTAATCTTTTTCATTCGTAAATGTGCTTTTTTCAAACATTGTAACAACCATAGCCATAATTATTCCAGCAATCAATCCTCCAAGATGTGCAAAATTTGCGATGTTTCCAAGACCAAACATGGAAAGCACACCAATAAAACCAAGTACAAGCCATGCAATCATAAACATATAAATTGCGGGAGGTAGCCCATAGATTATTCTACTTTTTTGAAATTCAGTAATCATGGTATAACCAAACATTCCATATACACAGCCTGAAAGTCCTCCAAATAGTGAAGGTCCCGTGCTTATGAACTGGGCATAATTTCCACAAATTCCTGAAAAGATAATTAAGGTTAGAAATAGAATTTTTCCATCTATTTTTTCAATTTGTTGCCCCAAAACATAAATCCATAAACAGTTAAATGCAAGATGGATTATAGAAAAATGAATAAAAACAGGTGAAATTAATCTCCACCATTCATTATTTATCAAGTATGTGTTTTCGAAGGTAGAGAAACTTACATATCTTGAATATGAGTCAGAAATTTCAAATTTTAAAAATGATAAAGGCTCAATTATGCTTATTAAATTCCCAAAACCAGAAAAAAAAGTTACCAAAGAGGCCATCAAGATTAGGACAAGGTTGAATTGAAATGATTTCAAAACTTATTTAGAGCTGGTGATATCAAGACTCCACCCCAGCTTTTCTCTGCATGCCTCAAAAAAATCATTATCTTTTAAATGAACTAGCTTTAGAGGTTTTTCTACTTTTGAGATATCTATCTTTGCATTGTAGGCTACGCTCATGTCCTCTTGCCCGTCTGCGCAAATCTTTCCATGATTTGATGATCCATCTAAAATTTTTACGCTAAGAGACTCATCGGATGAAATTATAAATGGTCTAGATGAAAGACTTTGTGAAAGCATTGGTAAAACAGTCCAAACATCAAGACTAGGATGAACAATAGGCCCACCAGCAGAAAGAGCATAAGCAGTTGAGCCTGTAGTTGTTGAGATAATTAAACCATCCGATCTCTTTTCATATACTGCTTTACTATTTACATCTAATTTATATCTCATTAGTTGAGTGTAAGACCCAGAGTGAATAACTATCTCATTTAGGGCATAAACTACTGTATTTTCAAAGGAAGCAGAAATTAAGCTCCTCTCTTCAATAACATAATCCCCTTTAAGAATAGATAATATTGCTTCTTCAAAGTTGTTGACAGTAACTTCTGTTAAAAAACCTACCGTGCCCATATTTATTCCTAGAATAGGGAGATCATATTCATGATATTTTCTTGCAGCACCGAGTAATGTTCCATCGCCCCCTATAACAACAACTAAATCAGCTAGAGACGAGAAGTCATCATTTTTAATATCAAGATTCTGAAGAAAATTTATGTTTTGTTCATTTATGTATACATTTGAAAAATGTTTACAAAGAGTGCTCATTAATAAAGCAATAGAATCTATCTCCAAATCAGATGGATTATTAAAAGCCTTTATGACAACACCGACATTTTTAAACATGTTGCGATTATACAACCTATAAGCAAATAGGAAAAAATGTTTTACGGATATTACTATTCAGACTGGTATCTATATATCAAAGCTATGCACTCGAAAAAATATTCATTATCTCTATAATAAGACTTCAATCGATCAAAACAGTGGAAAATTTTATATGGAAAACTTAGAAAATTTTAGAAGTGAAGTTAAAGCATGGCTTGATGAAAACTGTCCTCCTTCAATGAGAAATGGAGCAGATCCATCAATACCGCATGATGAGGTTTGGGGTGGTAGAAATGCAGAGTACAAAAATCCTGAATCCAAGATTTGGCTAGATAGAATGGGCACCAAGGGTTGGACAATGCCTACTGTTCCAAAAGAGTATGGTGGTGGTGGCTTAAATAAGGATGAGGTTAAGATTCTCAATGAAGAGATGTTTGCCATAGGTGCTAAAACACCTCTATTAAGTTTTGGAATTTGGATGTTAGCCCCTGTTTTATTGGAATACGGCTCAGAAGAGCAAAAAAAAGAACATCTTCCAAAAATTATAAAAGGTGAAATAAGATGGTGTCAGGGTTACTCAGAACCTGGCTCAGGCTCTGATTTAGCTAGCTTAGCTACAAAAGCTGAAGACAAAGGGAATCATTTTGTGGTTAATGGTCAAAAGGTATGGACTTCGTATGCTGATAAAGCAGATTGGATCTTTGCCCTTGTAAGAACTGGCCCTCAAGAGCCAAAGCATGATGGTATCAGTTTCTTGCTCATTGATATGGAAACAAAAGGTGTTTCTACAAAACCGATTACACTTATAAGTGGTAAATCGCCTTTCTGTGAAACATTCTTCGATGATGTTGAAGTTCCTAAGGATAATATTGTAGGCAAACTAAATGCAGGATGGGAAATTGCTAAAAAACTTTTACAACACGAAAGAAAGTTTATATCTAATTTTGGTTTAGCTGCTGCTGCTGGAAGCAAAAAAGATATTATTTCTATTGCAAAAAAACATTTTGGTGAGGTTGATGGAAAAATTGGAAATTCTTTTTTTAGGAGTGAAATTGCCGATCATAAAATAAAGGAGCATGCTTTTGGTTTAACGCTTAAAAGAGCTGGTGATGAAGGTGGTAAAGCAAGCGCTGTTGCATCTATGTTTAAGTATTATGGAACAGAGCATAATAAAAAAAGACATGAATTAATGATTGCTGCAATGGGCAAGGATGGTGTTGCCTGGGATGGGGATGAATTTGCACAAGAAGATAAAAACTTAACTAGATCATGGTTGAGGACTAAAGGTAACTCAATTGAAGGTGGAACCTCCGAAGTACAATTGAATGTAATCTCAAAAAGAGTATTGGGTCTTCCAAGCTAAGAATAACAAGGTAAATATAATGAAATTAGTACTAAATGAAGAGCAACAGTTTTTAAAAGATACTGCAAAAAACTTTGCAGCAGAAAGAACTCCCATTAATCATTTTAGGAATCTTCGCGATTCAAAAGATTCACTTCTGTGGGACAAAGATATATGGCAAGAAATGGTTAACCTGGGTTGGTCTGGAATATTAATACCAGAAGAATATGGTGGTTCAGATTTTGGAATAACTGGTATGAGTGTTGTTTTACAAGAATGCGGTAAAACTCTCACGCCCTCTCCTCTCTTTGCTACTGCTGTGCTTGGAGCATACGCATTAAAAGAATTTGGCAGCGAGGAGCAAAAGTCTAAATATCTGCCATTAATTGCAGATGGCTCAATAACTACTGCAATTGCAATTGATGAATCAAGTCATCATGATCCAGCAAATACAGAGCTTGAAGCAAAAGTTTCAAATGCAGGATTTTCGTTAAATGGGAAAAAGCAGCTAGTTGTTGATGGTGCAAGTGCAGATTTACTTATAGTGCTTGCTAGAACGTCTGGTGCAAAAGGCGACATAGCTGGATTGACTTTATTTGTTGTTGACTCATCATCAGAAGGAGTTTCAAGAACTAAGCTTGATATGGCTGATAGCAGAAATTATGCCAATATTGAATTTAATAATGTTGAAGTTGACTCTGCTAGTGTGCTTGGCAGTCAAGAAGCTGGTGGGGAAGCAATTGAACATATTCTAGATATTGGAAGAATTGCTTTATCAGCTGAAATGCTAGGAAATAGCGAGGCTGCATTCTCAACAACAGTGGATTATTTAAAAGAAAGAAAGCAGTTTGGAGTTCTTATCGGTACTTTTCAAGCTCTACAACATAGAGCAGCAGAAATGTTTTGTGAAATTGAGCTAACTAAATCATCTGTTATGGCTGCAATGCAGGGTGCGGATGAAAATTCGAATCAGCTCCAGGTGTTAGCCAGTCTTGCAAAATCAATGGCAGGAGATACCCTTCATCTTGTTTCAAATGAAGCAATTCAGATGCATGGTGGAATCGGTGTAACAGATGAATATGATCTTGGTTTCTTTTTAAAGAGAGCCAGAGTTGCTGAGCAGATATTTGGGAGTGTGAATTTTCATAAAGAGCGATACGCTAATTTAAGTGGTTTTTAAAAATTAATAAGAAATAAAAATGGTTGGTTTACTCAGGAGACTTGTTGTAGGTTCAATTACTTTTATATTGATAGTTTTTGTTTTGTTTATAGGGTTTGGAACTCTAGCTGTATTAAACCTCCCGAGAGTAGTAATACCTTTCAGGGCTTTTAAAGTTCTACTAAGCCATATATCAAATTTTATCGGAGATATAATAGTATTTTGTTGCAGAAAAATTATGTGTGTAATGCATCAAAATTCTTTGAGAATATATGATGAAAATCAGTTTGATAAATCTGAATGGTACATCGCTATGTCAAACCATCAATCATGGGCTGATATTTTCATAATCCTCGCTGCAGGAAACTTTAGAATACCCTTGATAAAATTTTTTATGAAAAAAGAACTCTCGTGGATTCCTTTCATATATTTGGCCAATAAAACTCTTAATATGCCTTTCGTAAGCAGACACAGCAGAAAGGAAATTGAGGAGAATCCTGAGTTAAGACAAATAGATTATAGAAATACTCTAGATGCATGTAGACGCTTTAAAAGGTCACCCTCAACGGTTTTTAGTTATGCTGAGGGCACAAGGAATAATCCAGAGAAATATAAAGCACAAAATCCTCCATACAAAAATTTACTTAATCCTAAAGTTGGTGGAATGGCTACTGCAATATCCGCTATAGATAATATTGACACTCTTGTAGATTTTTCTTTAATTTATAAATCAGATAAAAGAAGTGCCTGGGCTTTTTTAAATGGAGATATGAAAGACGTCAAAGTGCTAATAAAAAAATATAAGATCCCTACTCATCTAAAAAATAAAAACTATGCTACAGATGAAAAATATAGATCAGATTTTAAAACATGGATTGAAAGCATTTGGGAGGAAAAAGATAAAGATATCGAAAGATTAAAGTATTAACTCCTTTTTACTTACAATCCAGCCATTAGAATCTGCATAAACCCACATGCCAGGTTTTATATCTACTCCATCAAAATATATTTCAACAGATTTCTCACCAAGCCCCCTCTTCTCTGTTTTTCTTGGAATTGGACCCTTGGCAAAAATTCCAATTGGGATTGTTTTTAAAACCTCTATATCTCTTATATATCCATTTACAATTATGCCTGACCACTCATTGGTGGCTGCGTTGCTTGCAATCTGATCACCAATCATTGATACATGCTTGATGCCTTGTGCATTTATTATAAGAACTCTATTATCTCCTTTTTCAGCCAGTATCTCCTTTACCATTGAATTATCATCAGGACAAAGGACGGTCTCAACTTTGCCATAGAACTTATGAATAGCGCCATAGGACTGATAGGTGCCTAAAGATACTTGCACATCAATTCCATACTCATCGCATAGATCTGGTGTTGTGAAATCTTTATTCATTACTTAATTCTATTACAAATAATCCAAAATTTTTCAATTTAATACAAGTACAGTATTATCTTATGTAGATAAAAAATTTTAGGGGATAATATGAAATCACCAATTTGTGAGATGTTTGAAATCGAATTTCCACTTGTGGCATTTAGCCATTGCAGAGATGTTGTTGTAGCTGTTTCCAAGGCTGGAGGCATGGGTGTTTTAGGTGCGGTTGGTCACACCCCAGAAATGTTAGAGCAAGATCTTAAATGGATAGATGAGCACATAGACGGAAAGCCATATGGAGTTGATATTCTTGTTCCTAATACATTTGAAGGAAAAGGTTCATCAATGACCTCTGAAGACTTAAGAAATATGATCCCACAGGAGTATAGAGAATTTAGAGCTGATGTTTTAAAAGAATATGATGTTGACGGAGAGTCACTCAGGGGTGGCAAGGAAGCCAAAGATATAGAAATTCAATCAGACTCTAGATTTGGTAAGAATTTAAAAGAACAAGGTGCAAAAAAACTTCTTGAAGTTGCTTTTTCTCATCCTATCAAACTAATAGCTAATGCATTAGGCGTTCCACCTAAATGGATGCTTGATATGGGCAAGGAAAATAATGTCAAAGTTGCGGCACTGCTTGGAGCTAAAGAGCATGCTATCAGGCAAGTTGAAGCAGGAGTTGATATTTTGGTTGTATCTGGAACTGAGGGTGGAGGACACTGCGGTAGTGTTTCAACTATGGTTCTCATACCTGAGGTTAAAAGAGCAATCAGAGACATGGGCAATGTTCCTATCTTAGCAGCCGGAGGAATTGCAACCGGTGAACAAATGGCTGGAATAATGGCGATGGGTGCTGATGGCGTTTGGTGTGCCTCTGTCTTTCTTCCAACAACTGAGGCTGAAACTTCAGAAAATATAAAAGAGAAAATGGTCAATGCAACATCAAGTCAGACTGTTAGATCAAAAAGTAGGACCGGAAAACACTCCAGGCAACTCCAATCAGCATGGACTGATGCATGGGAATCTAAAGATGCGCCCGAACCATTACCAATGCCACTTCAAACCATGGTTGGTGAACCTGCATTAGCAATTGTCTCTAAACAAGCCACGCTTGGACACGAGGGAGCAAAAAAACTTGATACTTATTGGGTTGGCCAAGGCATAGGATTAGTAAATGAAACTATTTCAGCTGGGCAGACTGTTCAAAAATTCAAAGAAGAGTTTATCGAAGGCTACGAGAGAATGAATAGCTTATTTGATTAAGAATTTATTAAGATTTATCTGGTATAAATTCTAGAACGGTTGCATTAATGCAATACCTTGGAAGACCATTTGGACCATCATCAAACACATGACCCAAATGTATATCTGATGATTTAGATCTAACCTCTGTTCTTCTCATACCATACCTATTATCTGGCAGTTCATATGTTGCTCCATCTACAGGTTTGGTAAATGAAAGCCAGCCAGAGCGAGAAACAAACCTATCATCAGTATTAAATAAAGGCTGTCCACTTAATTTATCAACAAATATTCCATCAGGAGTATTTTTAAATATCTGATATTCCTTGCAGTACCTTGCATCAGTTCCTTCATTAAATGCCACATCATACGCCTCTGTATTACCTAGCTTGAATGAGCCTAATGCCTTATAGAATTCTTTCGCATTCATGTAACCTTGATTAGCAAAAACCTCTTTTCCATTATCAAGAAAAATTATTGTCGGTGTTGCCCAAGTCGGAACAGAAAGGTTTATGCCATCAAGCTGATCAGATGTTCTTTTTACATATGGAACTGAACCTTGATATGAATTCAAAACATCGTTATCGAACTTATCGCAGTATGGGCAATAATCTTTGGAATCTATAACTAATATTTTTTTTCCTGAAAGTAAATCTGTATTGTCGATTGAGTCTTTAATCTTTTTATCAAAAACCACACCTGTTGAGAGGTCTGGACAGTATCCATTAGGGTTTTTTTTAAGATAATCTTGGTGATAAGTTTCCGCTTCATAAAATCTCTCTAAAGGTTTTACAGATGTTTGGATTTTTCCATACCCAGCCTGATTAAGAAGATTCTGGTATTCACTTAACAGCCTATCAATCAAAAGCTTCTGATTGTTATTTGAATACAGAACTATTGATCTGTATTGGGTTCCAATATCATTACCTTGTCTATTAAGCTGAGTAGGATCATGAGATTCAAGATAATGAATAAAAATATCTTCCAGTGCTATTTCATTTGAGTTATATGTGACTTGTACAACTTCTGCAAAATTATTTTTATTAAATTTATTTTTGTATTTGGTAATCGATCTATAATTCGGTTGAACTCCTCTGCCATCTGAGTAGCCTGACACGGCATCAATAACACCTGGTAACTGTTCATAACCTTTTTCGGCACCCCAAAAACACCCAGAGCCAAGAACTATTGATTCAATGTGATTAGTGTTAGTTTGATTAGAGTAAGCATGTGTTGAAAATAATAATGCAAAAAAGAAGGTATAGCGCTTCAAATAATTTTTAACATCTAATCTATTCATCATGCTTATAGCTTGCAGCTTTCTTAAAAGCTTTCCTTTCAAAGAGCATATCAGTCCATCTTTTAATATTTGGTTTAAAGGCTTCTTCAATACCAAGCGCTTTTGCAAGAAATAGCGCATAACTTACGCATATGTCTGCTACTGTAAATCTACCGCTACAAAGATATTGTCTATCATCAAGAGTTTTTTCAAGCAACTTCAATCTTGCTATAAACCATTTTCTATAGCCTTCGGCAGCTTTATCTGCCACACCGATCTCTTGTAACGTATATCTTAGAAAAACAGTTTGAGGAAATGTTAAAGTGGCATCAGAATGAGAAAGCCAATTTAGATAGCTTCCATAATCTTCCTCATCAACATTAACTTTTAAATTTGTTGGGCCATACTTATCTACAAAATACTGACTCATTCCCACAGACTCTGTCATATGAACCTCTCCATCAATCATATATGGAACCGTTCCTAAGATATTTATATCCATAAATTCTTTATGGAGAAATCTAGGAGGGAAAGGCATCATCTCAACCTCATAATCAAGACCCATTTCTTCAGCAGTCCATATAGGTCTCATTCCTCTAGAGCCAGCACAACTATATATTTTAATTGTCATAAATTTTTTTAGTTAATTAATTTAATATGATACTTTTATTAATTGGTAATATTAATAGTTATATATTACCATTAGTTAAATAATCTAAACTATTAAAAGTATGTATTCAGAAAATATTGCTCAAAAAATTCGTTCAAACCTAGATATTCATTCAGATTCCTATAAGAAAAATAAGCAATCGATGCTTGAGAAACTCCAATTTATTGATGACTTATTAGATCAAGCAGAGCTTGGAGGCGGTAAATATCATCATGACAGGCTTGCTAAAAGAGGCAAAATGCCCATTAGAGAAAGAGTAATGAATGTTATTGATGATAACAGTCCTTTTCTAGAAATAAGTCCTCTTGCGGCCTATGGAACTGACTATACAGTCGGCGGAGGATGCGTCTCAGGCATTGGCCTTATTGCAGGTGTTGAATGTGTAATTTTTGGAAATGATCCCTCTGTTAAAGCGGGTGCAATGACAGTTTATGTTGGAGAAAAATGGAGAAGAGCAATTGAGATTTCTCGTGATAATAAAATTCCATTCATTAGTTTTGTAGAATCTGCGGGCGGTGATTTAAGCATGGGTACTGGAAGTAAAAGTGGGCAAGAAGCTATCGCGCCAACTCTAAAACAAGATCATTTTGCAGCAACTGGAAGATTTTTTTATGAAATGACAGAGCTTTCAAAACTGCGTATTCCTGTAATTTCAGTAGTATTTGGTTCTTCGACTGCAGGTGGAGCTTATCAGCCAGGTATGTCTGATTATAATATTTTTATAAAAAACCAATCCCAAGTTTTTCTTGCTGGCCCTCCTCTAGTTAAAGCTGCAACTGGGGAAGAGTCTGATGCAGAAACATTAGGTGGAGCTCAAATGCATTCTGAAATATCAGGACTTTCTGATTATTTAGCTGAAGATGAAATGGATGCATTAAGAATTTGTAGAGAAGTTGTGTCTCATCTTAATTGGAATAAAGATGGGGAAAAGCCAAATAAAATCTCAACCGATCCAATATATAAAAATGAGGAACTATTGGGCCTCATTAGTGAGGATCTAAAATCTCCAGTGGATATTAAAGAAGTCATTGCAAGGGTTGTAGATGGATCGAAATTTGAAGAGTTTAAACCCTTATATGGGTCAACAATGGTTTGTGGATGGGCTAGTATTCATGGATATCAAGTTGGCATACTTGGAAATAATGGGCCAATCTATCCAGAATCTGCAGAAAAGGCAGCAAGTTTTATTCAGCTATGTAATAAAAGAAATATACCTCTGATATTTTTACATAATGTTACGGGGTTTTTAGTTGGAAAAGATTTTGAGAGACAAGCCATTATAAAAAAAGGTTCTCAGCTAATTAATGCTGTTTCTAATTCAAATGTGCCGCATATAACGATCATAGTTGGAGCATCATATGGAGCCGGAACATATGCAATGTCTGGAAGAGCATATAACAATAGATTTACCTTTTTATGGCCAACAGCAAAAATTGGTGTAATGGGATCAGAGCAAATTGCAAAAGTTATGTCAATTGTAAGAAAAGCAAAGGCTCATAGAACAGGTGAAGAATTTGATGAAAAAGCTGACGCTTTAATTAGAGAAATGGTTGAAGAGGCAGCAGAAAAAATTTCTCATGGCCTGGTTGCAAGCAGCATGCTTACAGATGATGGAATTATTA
>CBFHRY010000018.1:0-6220 GCA_965658385.1 Gammaproteobacteria bacterium | reverse complement strand
ATCCTAGAGATACTAGAACAGTTCTTGGTTTTTGTCTCTCAGTAGTTAATAACTCATCAATTTCTGGTGCATCAGAGTACGGGGTATTTAGATTATGATTTTTAAATCACTATTAGTGGCTAATAGAGGCGAAATAGCTCTTCGTATTATTAAAACAGCCAGTGAAATGGGCATTAAATGTATCGCAGTATATGTTGATGAAGATGCGGATTCACCGCATGTGAAGGCAGCCGATGAATCTTTTAGGCTTCCAGATGGAGGCTACCTAGACACCAATGCAATTATCAATGCTGCCAAGCAAACCAATGCTGAAGCCATTCATCCTGGATATGGATTTTTGTCCGAAAATGCACAATTTGCACGAAAGGTAAAAAAAGAAAAAATTATATGGGTCGGACCATCTGCTCATGTGATATCTGTTATGGGTGATAAACTTAAAGCCAAAGAATTAGCAGACAAGGCAAATGTTCCTACATTAACTATGACCTCTAATCTAAAAGAGGCAAGCAAGATTGGTTATCCTCTTTTAATTAAAGCTGCAGCTGGAGGTGGTGGAAAAGGCATGAGAGTTGTTTCTTCAGAAACATCTTTGAATGAGTCATTAATGGCGGCCAAAAGAGAAGCTAAGGCTGGTTTTAACGATGATAGAGTGTTTTTTGAAAGATACATTGAAAAATCTCGCCACATAGAAATTCAAATCCTTGGTGATACCCATGGGAATGTTGTGCATTTAGGAGAAAGAGAATGCTCCATACAACGTCGCCATCAAAAAATTATTGAAGAATCGCCATCGCCACGAATATCTGAAGATACTAGGAAAAAAATGGGGAGTGCTGCAATTAAGTTAGCAAAGAAAATTAAATATCAATCTGCGGGAACTGTCGAATTTCTTCTAGATGATGATACTGAGGAGTTTTGGTTTCTTGAGGTAAATACTCGACTTCAAGTAGAACACCCAATTACAGAAGAAGTTACTGGTATCGATCTTGTTTATGAGCAGTTAAAAATTGCTAGAGGTGAAATCTTAACTTACAAGCAAGATGATATAACTTTCAGCGGACACTCTATAGAAGCAAGATTGTATGCAGAAAATCCAGAAAATAATTTCCTTCCCGAAACTGGTACGCTAATAGCTTATGATGAGAATCTAGAAGAAGGTGCTAGATGGGATTCAGGAGTTGAAAGTGGATCAGTTATTGGAACTTCATTTGACCCAATGCTTGCGAAAGTTATTACTCATGCAAAAACAAGGAGTGATGCTGCTTTAAAGCTAGCTAAAACTTTAGAGTCCTCTCATATTGGAGGAGTGATTACGAACCGAGACTATTTAGTTTCTATATTAAGATCAGAAGATTTTTTACAAGGAAATACAACAACTGATTTTGTTGATCGTGTTGAGCTAACTAAAACTCAAAATTTAAATCAAGATCAAATAATTCGTGCTGCAATGATTGCATCAGTTTGGCTACAAGAGGTTAATAGATTTAATGATCTAACCCTTGGACACCTCCCCTCAGGCTGGACAAACGGCAGGTTGCCAAAAAATTCGCAAAAATTTCTATACTTGAATGAGGAGGTATCAATTTCATACAAACTCGGCAGGGATAATATATTTTGTTTAAATGACTCTTTTTCAGCATATGTTCATGACTGCTACCAGGATGGTATCGATATAGAAATTAATAATAGAAGAAATTTCTCAATGATAACTTCATCTAAAAATCAAATAATCGTAAATATGCCCTTTGGTGATGTAAATTTAGAATTAATACCTAAATTCCATATACCTGAAGAGAAAATTGTTGAGGGCAGTCTTGTTGCTCCAATGCCTGGAAAAGTAATAGATCTCAAAGTTAAAAAAGGCTCTAAAGTTAAAAGCGGAGATACTTTGGTTATTTTAGAGGCTATGAAAATGGAGCAATCTATAAAGGCATCAAAGGATGGAGTGATTGATGAGGTTTTTATCAGCAAAGGAGATCAAGTTGAAAATGGTGCTGTATTAATGGTTATGGAATCTTAATTATCATGACTATTAGCGCCCAAATAGAGTCTTATAATCCTAAAAAACCTCTAACTACAAAACATATTCATGTCATAGACCAGCTTGAATCTATGCTTGCAGAGGGTATCCCAAAACAAACTATGTCTGAGCTTGCGAAGAAGCTAAAAATCTCACTAAGAACTTTATATGAGATTTCACCAAGCAAAGATCATCTTATAAGAATGACAGTAAATAGAATTCTAATTAAATTAGGAAAAGAGGCATTGAACATAGTATCTGATATTGATTCTCCATTAGAGAAGCTAAATAAGTATCTGCATCATGTTAATCAAGCTGTAGGCCCAAAGTTTAAGGTCTACATTCAAAATCTGGGTAATGATAAAGAATCACTAGAAATGATTGATTATCATGAGAAATACATAACATCATTTGCAAAGCAATTATTAGATGATGCAGTCAAGAAAAAAGAAATTAAAAAAATTGATACACAAGCATTTGCAATGCTATTAGGCAGCATTGGTAGGGAGTTTGCAAAAGAAGAAAGTGCAAATAAGTTAAAGAATTCTCCTGAGGAATCTGCGAATTCAATAACTAAAGTCATTTTAAATGGAATAAAAATATAAAAGAATTATGGGTAATGATGTAATTAAAATAGGTAACTGCAGTGGCTATTATGGGGATAAACTCTCGGCAGCAAAAGATATGGTTGAAGGTGGTCCAATTGATGTTCTGACAGGTGATTATTTGGCTGAACTAACAATGACGATTCTTTTTAATCAAAAATTACAAAGAGGTGAAGATAAGGGATATGTTGGAACTTTCTTAAAACAAATTAAAGATGTTGCTGAGACATGTAAAAAAAATAATATAAAAATAGTTACAAATGCTGGCGGCCTTAATCCCTCCTCAATGGCTAATGAAATAATTAATATTCTCAAAGAAATGTCTATTGATTTAAAAGTGGCATATATAGACGGAGATGATTTGATGCCTAGGTTAGAAGAATTAAAGGATCAGGGAGAAACTTTTGTAAATATTGATAAATATACAAATCTAGACTCAACTGAACATAATTTACTAACTGCAAATGCTTATCTAGGAGCATGGGGAATTAAAGAAGCCCTAGATGAGGGAGCAGATATTGTTGTTTGCCCTAGAGTCACAGACGCTGCTGTTGTTATTGGTCCCGCTGCTTGGAAATTTAAATGGAAAAGAACTGACTTTGATGAGTTAGCAGGAGCATTGGCTGCAGGCCATATTATTGAATGTGGATGTCAGGCCACAGGAGGAAACTATTCTTTTTTTGAAGAAGTGCCCTCTTTTATCAATGTTGGTTACCCGATCGCAGAAATTGAAAGTGATGGAAGTTTTACAATCACAAAACATCCCGGAACTGGAGGCTTGGTTTCAGTAGGAACAGTGACTGCTCAATTGCTATATGAGATAAGCTCGCCAGCATATATTAATCCAGATGTTATTAGTCATTTTGACACTTTGGAAATAAATCAAATTGGACCAGATAGAGTCAGAGTTAGCGGTTGCAGAGGTAGCAATCCTCCAGGAAAGCATAAAGTATGTATAAATCTTGCAACTGGCTATAGAAATGGCATGGACTTAGTTTTAACTGGTTTAGATATTGAAGCTAAAGCAAAAACTATCACGGATACCCTATTTCATTCAGTCGGAGGAAAAGATCAGTTTGATGAGGTTTCAGCCAATCTTTATAGGACTGATAAAAAAAATCCGAACTCAAATGAGGAGGCTATGGCAACTTTATCTATATCAGTAAAATCTAGAAATCCTGATTTGGTAGGAAGATTATTTAGCGCAAAAATCATTGAGCTGTCCTTAGCAAATTATCCTGGATTTTTCTCAGCTGGAACTGGGAAAAAGCCAGGGCCTGTAATTTCTTATTGGCCAGCACTAATTGATAGCAAGCATATTAAAGAATATGTACATGTTGACGGAAAAACATTAGAGATAGAGCCAACGAGTCAGCTCCAATTTGAAGAGAATTATTACCAAAAGCAACCTGTTACCATTGAGCTTGCCCCTCAAGGTGAAATGGATGAGATATCTTTTGGACGATTATTTGGAGCAAGATCTGGCGATAAAGGCGGTTGCGCAAATATTGGGGTTTGGGCTAAAACAGATTTGGCATTTTCTTTTCTTTATAATTTTTTGTCTATAGAAAAATTAAAAGAGCTTATGCCAGACCTAAATAAGTTCAGTATAGATAGGTATGAACTACCAAATATAAATTCTTTAAATTTTTATATCCATGGGATTCTTGAAGATGGAGTTTCATCAAACAATAGGATGGATGGCCAAGCAAAATCACTTGGAGAGTATCTTAGATCTAAGACAATTAGCGTACCTAAAATTATTATAGAAGAGATTAAAAATGACTAATAAATTATCACTAGATGGGCTTAAGTTTGAAACTACTAAAGTAAAAGTATCTAAAAATATTATTACAATTACACTGAATAGGCCTCATAAGAAAAATGCTATCAATGAAGTTATGATGAATGAGGTAAATTATGCACTTGCATATGCCAAACAGGAGCGAAGCATTAGAGTTGTAGTGATTGACGCAGCGGGCGATGTTTTTTGTGCTGGTGCAGATCTAAGTAGAGAGGAATCTAGCTCTAATGTTCCAAAGTTAGATTTCGCTGACGACATAAGCTTATCTTTAAGACATATCTACAAACCGGTTATATGCAAGATTCAAGGATCAGTTCTTGCTGGAGCATTATTAATGGTAGCTAATTCAACACATGCTATAGCTGTTAAAGATGCTAAATTTTCTGCTCCAGAAATTAAAAGAGGCTTGTGGCCATTTATGGTAATGGCAGGTCTATTTAGGGTTATGCCAAAGAGAGCTGGATTGGATTTTATTATGAGAGGTAATTTCATAGACGCATCTAAAGCTGAAGAATGGGGATTAATTAATAAATCTGTTGTTGCTGATAAATTAGATGCTGAAGTTAGCGCTCTTGCAAATGAATTAAAAAATCTTGCACCAGGAACTATGCAAATGGGTCTTAAGGCATATGAAAAGCAAGACAGCCAAAGCTTTGATGAGGCTCTGCCCTATCTTAAAAATGAAATTGCAAAATGTTTTGACAGTGATGATGCTAAAGAAGGGATTTCGGCTTTCCTTGAAAAAAGAGACCCTAAATGGGATTAATGAAAAATATGGAGTGTTTATGAATTTAGACTACGGTCAAGAGTATGAAAGCTTTAGAAAAGAAGTCCAAGAATTTTGTAATAAATGGAAGGGTGTTAGTTTTATTGACAAAGGCATTATGCCTTTTGATGAAGCATCTAAAAATAAAGAAAAGACTGTAACACGATCAGAATGGCAATCTATTTTAATTAATAAAGGGTACTTTGCTAGATCAGTTCCTAAAAAATATGGAGGCTTTGGTGGAGAAGCAGATATTATTAAGAGCAGAATATTAGCTACTGAATTTTCAAAATCAAACATACCTTCTGCAATGGGAGGACAAGGAATTGATATGCTGGTCCCAACTTTATTGGAATTAGGCACTGAGGAACAAAAACTACAATTCATAAAACCTACTTTGCTTGGTGAAATTATTTGGTGCCAGGGATACTCCGAACCAAATGCGGGAAGTGATCTTGCTAGCTTGCAAACAAAAGGTGAATTGATTGATGGGAATTGGGTGATTAATGGTCAAAAAATTTGGACAAGTACTGCTCAATATTCTCAAATGATGTTTTGCCTAGTAAGAACAGAGCCGGAAGCAAAAAAACATGCAGGAATTAGCTATCTTTTGATCCCCATGGACTCAGAAGGTATAGAGGTAAGGCCTTTGGTTGATATGACATTAAAAGCTGGTTTCAATGAAGTTTTCTTTACTGATGTGACTATTCCAGAGGGAAATATTGTTGGTAAAAGAGGTGAAGGCTGGGCTGTGGCAAATGCAACATTGGGTCATGAAAGAGGCTCTTTAACAAACCCTAATGCAACAATGAATAGAGTTAATGCGTTAATCGATATGATGAAAAATGAAACTGTTAATGGTAAGAAGTTGATTGATATGCCTGTATACAGAGATAAATTAATGAAAGTTCAGGCAAAGGTAATGGCATTTCAATCTAATTCTTTAAGAGTTCTTTCATCAAAATTAAATAAGAGCCAAGATTGTAAAATTGCCTCGATGATTCAAAAGCTTGTTGGCACAGAGC
>CBFHRY010000017.1:0-20485 GCA_965658385.1 Gammaproteobacteria bacterium | reverse complement strand
GTCAAATCCTTTCGAACCTAAGTTTTAAAATTAATCAGCATGAAACTATTGCTATTGTAGGAAGATCAGGTTCGGGCAAATCAACTATTGCTAATCTTATCCCTAGATTTTATGACTTCTCCGCAGGTGATATAACTATTGACTCTATATCTATTAAAGATTATTCCTTAGATCATCTTAGAAACTCAATCTCCATAGTAAATCAATCGCCAACATTATTTAATGACACTATAGCCAAGAATATTGCATATGGTGATGATTCAATCAACGAAGAAAAAATGATTGAATCAGCTAAACTTGCTGGTTGTGAGGGTTTTATAGAAAATCTACCAGAAGGTTATGATTCTGAAATTGGTGATGATGGTGTTTTATTGTCTGGTGGACAGCGTCAAAGACTAGCTATAGCAAGAGCATTTTATAAAGACTCACCAATAATTATTCTTGATGAAGCAACTTCTGCATTGGATAGTGAATCCGAACTCATAGTCCAAGAGGCTTTGGAAAAATTAATAACAAATAGAACAACTATTGTTATTGCTCACAGACTGTCAACAATTGAAAATGCATCAAAAATAATTGTTTTAGATGACGGGATGATAAGTGAAACAGGCACACATTCAGAATTATTAGCTCTCGATGGTTTATATAAATCACTTTATAAGAATAAATTTGAAGATGACGGGTCCTCAGCAGCTGTGGTTAAACAATCTAAACAATTGTTTGTTCCTGAATATGAAGATCAAGAATCATCAAGCTTTGTTGTGGATAGTTGGTATAAGAAAAGCATTTGGTTGTATCTTTTGTATCCTTTTTCATTATTAATGACATTCCTCACTAATAGAAGAAGAAAGAAATACTTAAAAAATCTTCCGACTTTAAAAAAAGATGTTCCAGTTATAGTTGTTGGTAATTTAACAATTGGTGGAACTGGTAAAACACCTCTTGTTAAACATATAGCATCCGAGCTTTTAAACTTAGGATATAAACCTGGGCTTGTGAGTAGGGGTTATGGCGGTAATTATAAAAAAACTATGAAAGTTGATGCTGATTCACCCGTAAAGGCCACTGGTGATGAGGCTCAAATTTTGTCAAAACTAAACCTCCCTTTTTATATTGATAGAGATAGGGTGAGGGCTGTTGATACTCTTTTATCAAATCATGATTGCGATGTTGTCATAACAGACGATGGTTTACAGCATTACAGTCTCAAAAGAGATATAGAAATTGTTGTAATAGATGGAAAAAGAAGATTCGGCAATAATTTAGTTTTTCCAGCTGGTCCCTTAAGAGAATCTAAAAAAAGGCTTAAAGACGCTAATTTTATCGTTAATAATAGCGGGCCAACAGAAAATGATGAATTTTTAATGAACATAAGCCCTTCAAAATTTGTTCATTTAAATAGCGGCAAATCTTATCCTGTTGATCAATGGCCAATGCATAAAGAAGTTCATGCTGTAGCTGGTCTGGGCAACCCCGGTCGTTTTTTTGATACTTTAAATAGATTAGGTTTCAAAATAAACAAACATCCATTCCCTGATCATCATAAATATAATACCAACGATCTCCATTTTTTAGATCATCACCCAATTTTAATGACTGAAAAAGATGCTTCAAAATGTAAGCATTTTAATAATAATAAAATTTGGTATCTTGCTGTTGATGCAGATGTTACAGATAGTTTTATACAAAAAATTGACACTAAACTAAAAAGCATTTCTAAATAAAATGGCTTCAAAACCAGTAATAATTATTCCATCTAGAATTGGCTCAACAAGACTTAAGAATAAGGCTTTAATTAATTTAGTTGGAAAATCATTAATCAAAAGAGTTTATGAAAATGCAATATCTATAAGTGATGATGTCTATATAGCTACTGACTCAAAGGAAATTCTTGATCATGTCTCTACATTTACTAGTGATGTTGTAATGACAAGCAAAGATCACATCTCAGGTACTGATAGAGTTCATGAAGCAGCAGAAATACTAAATATTAATGATGATAGGTTAATAATAAACTTGCAAGGTGACGAGCCTTTCATGCCTGCGTCTGTTGTAAATAAACTTATAGATGAATATGACCAAAATAGCTGTGATGTTATTACTGCTGCACATTTATTAGATGATCCAGATTTAATCACTAACCCTAATTGCGTAAAAGCAATAATCAATGATGCGTCTTTTGCTAATGACTTTTTGCGAGAAGTAAATGTAAATAAATATAACAATTTTTATCAACATATTGGAATATACGGTTATTCGTTTAAAAAATTAAAAGAATTGATAGCTCTTAAGCCTACTCATAATGAAATATCTAGAAAGCTTGAGCAATTAAGATTTCTTGATAATGGATATAAGATTTATATTTCAATCACTGACAAATCGATTCCATCAGGAATAGATACCCAAGATGATGTCGATAGAGCAATTAATTTTATAAATAATGATTCTTAAAGAAAATTATTCAATTAAAAACTCTCTTCAAATTAATTCTGTTGCAGATTATGGAGCAGAAATTAATAATCTTAATGATTTAGACAAATTGTTCAGATTTATTAATGATAAATGTTTAGATTATTTTATCCTTGGCGAGGGCACAAATCTTGTACCTCCTGCTAGATATAAAGGTTTAGCTATTTCCTATATTTCAGATGAAATACTTGAGTTAGATGAGAATACACTTAGAGCTGGTTCATCGGTAAACTGGCATGATTTAGTTACGTACGCTATAAATAAAAATTATTTTGGCTTTGAAAATCTTTCATTAATACCTGGCTCTGTTGGAGCCGCACCAATTCAAAATATAGGTGCTTACGGGGCTGATGTTCAGCAACTTATTAGGAATGTTCATTATTATGATCTAGATAAAGGAATTCATAATTCTTTTGATAATGTTCAATGTAATTTTGAATACCGAAATTCAATTTTTAAAGAATCTAATTTGTTAATTACTCATGTAGACTTTAAAATTAAAAAAAATGGTGAATTAAATCTCAACTATAAATCTCTTTCGCGCGAGATAAATAAAAAAATTCAATCTGGCCAACAGCTCAACCCTAAAGAGGTATCAAATATTGTTAGCACAATAAGAATGAAGGTTCTTCCAGATCCAAGCACAGAGCCAAATGCAGGCAGTTTTTTTAAGAATCCTATCGTGAAATTATCTGATATCAACCTATCAAGTTTTAATTTAGATGATTTAATAGTTTGGGAAATTGATGAAAATCATTTAAAAGTTGGAGCTGCTCGTCTAATTGAACTTATTAAAAATTCTTTAAATAGTTATGACAATGTTTCAATTTCTTCAAAGCATAACCTTGTTTTATCAACAAATGGTAATGCATCACAACAAGAAGTCCTTAAATTAGCATCTGAAATTCAATCAAAAGTTAAAACAACATTTAATATTGACCTTGAAATTGAACCAAGGATTATTTTATAAGTATGTTTTTTTCTTCAACAATCGCATTTTTTATCGCGCTAACAAGCCCAGGTCCTGATACTGCCATAATAATTAATCAATGTTCAAAAAAGGGGAGAGCTGCTGGCATATTTACAGCCATTGGAATTGGTTCAGGTATCTTAATTCATTGTATCCTTGCTGTTACAGGCATCTCATTGCTTGTTGTGAATTATCCACCTATTAAAATTTTTATCAGTCTTATTGGTGGAGCTTATATTTTTTATATAGGTGTTTCATTTATTATTTCAGAGTCATCAAAAACTGAGATGGTATCTTCTAATGCTTCTGGTAATTTTCTTATCGGTTTCATAACAAATATTTTCAATATAAAAGCATTCATTTTTTTTATTAGTTTGTTCTCAATTCTTGTTGAATCCATAGAAGGAGTATTCTTTTATATTTACCCCATATATTTTGCATTATTTACATCACTTTGGTTTTCATTTTTGAGCATATTGCTTACTTCTTCTAAATTTAATTATTTAAATATTTATGATAATTTTTTAGTGAAGATCATAGTATCGACTATCTTATGCGGTATAGGTCTTTTCATAATTTTTTCTTCTATTTATGACTATCTCTGATATAGCTAAAAATATTCAACACTCATCAAGCTTTCCTCCGGTTAATAAATGGAATCCTGATTTATGTATTGGTCAAACCATTTCAATAGATAGAAATGGTGATTGGTTTTATAACAATTCAATTATAAAAAACTTAAAAATTAAAAAATTGTTTTCGACTGTTCTAAGAAATGATAATGGGAATTATTTTCTGGTAACTCCAGTAGAAAAAGTTCCTGTAGAAGTTGCTGTTGCTCCATATGTTATTACTGATTTTGAATGCGATAGTTTTGGTAATATTAAATGTATTACGAATTTTGATTTTGCCTTTGATCTTGATAAAGATCATCCTGTAAAGTTAAGAGAGATAGAGGATAAATTTTTACCAGTATTTAAAGTTAGAGATCTAAATATTGAAGGTTTTTTAAATAGAAATACTTACTATAGATTTTTAAACTATGCGGTTGATAAGGGTCATGTAAAAGATAACATTCTATTTATCAAATCACATGGTGAGGAGTTCCCAATTGGCAAAATCGATTAAGAAAGAGAATCTTCCAAAAAAAATATGTCCAGTCTGTAAATTAGAATTTTCATGGAGAAAGAAATGGGAACGAGATTGGGATAATGTTATTTACTGTAGCAATAGATGTAAAAAATTAAAATAGTTACCTATATCTTATTATCTTCAATCCATTTAAGCATATATTCTTCAAGAATAGATAATGGAAGAGAACCTCTCTTTAAAACTTCATAGTGAAAATCTTTTATGTCATAGTTTTCGCCAAGTTCAGCTTCAGCTAGATTACGTAGTTCTAGAATTTTCATTTGACCAATCTTGTAAGCTAACGCTTGACCAGGCCATGCAATATATCTATCTACTTCATTTTCAATATCTAATATAGACTTAGCTGTATTTTCTGTGAACAATTTTATAGCATCATCTCTTGACCAATCCTTGTAATGCATACCAGTATCAACAACCAACCTTATAGCTCTCCACATATCATATGTAAGTTGGCCAAACTTATCGTAAGGATCATCATACAACCCCATAAACTCTCCTAACTCTTCACTATAAAGCGCCCATCCTTCAACAAATGCTGTGAAATGTTGATGTTTTCTAAATTCTGGAACATTTTCCATTTCTTGAGCAAGTGATATTTGATAATGATGGCCAGGCACAGCTTCATGAACACTTAAAACTGGGATCTCATATTTAGGTCTAGATTCTGGTTTATATAAATTTACATAATAATAACCAGGTCGGCCTTCACCAGGTGAGTTATAGTAAGCTGTTGTTGTATAAGGTGCAGATTCCATTGGAATTTCAATAATCCCATAGGGGGCTTTTTGAAATTCTTTAAAAACCTTAGTCATTAATGGATCAATTTTTTTAGACATAATTAAATAAGCATCAAATAAATCCTCTGCATTATCATAATAAAATCTCTTGTCTGTTCTTAAAAAATTTAGGAATGATTGAAAGTCGCCATCCCAGTTGACTTGTTTTATGATCTCATTCATTTCAGATCTAATTCTCTCTATCTCTTTAAGTCCAATATTATGAATTTCATCAGGAGAAAGATTAGTTGTTGTATGGTATCTGGCTAAGTATTCATACCATTCTTTTCCATTAGGAACATCTTTTATACCAATTGATTCTCTTGAATTAGGTATATAGGTATTTCTCATAAATTCAGCTAAGTCTGCATAGGCAGGCACTATTGAATCCTCAACTAGTTTCGTTGCTTTAGTTATCAAATAATCTTTTTCTGTTTCACTAATAACATCTAAAGAAGCATTTTTAAAAACAGAAAGATATGGATTTTCAGCAATATTTACTGATACCAATGCATCAATTTGTTCTAGCACATAAAGACTTATATGTTTTGGTTGTGTATAACCAAGCGACAGACCATCTTGGTAATTGGTTTGAGCATTTCTAATATTTATTGAATATTTTTCAAGACGAGATAGCCAGTCTTCATAATCTTGCAGCGAAGTAAAAACAAGTCTAGATGCAGTTTGGTAATATGATTGAACTCCACCACGTTGATTTAGATCCATGTAATGATATGGAAATTGAAATGATTCAATGGTTTTAGAAAAATCTTTATCAAGAATTGAATAATTTAATTTATTCTCTTCTGATAGTTTGTCTGCATCAAAAGATTTTAATTTCTCATAATCAATTTTTGTCTTATTTTTTCTACTATTGATGCTATTAGAATCATTAAAAATAATATCTTTATTAAAACGCTTATCACCAAGCATTGACGCATAAACAGGTGAGTCTTTAAGTCCATCTTCCCATGCATTACTTAAATAGGTCTCAAATTCTAAATCATATGAATTATTCTCTTTCTTTAATGAAGTAGACCACAAGAGCAGATTCACGGATGTAATTATTATTAGGAGTGTTATTAATTTGGTATTTTTCATATTTAATAAATTTACTTACATATTTGGATAATTTGGACCGCCAGGACCTTCTGGAGTTACCCATTTTATATTTTGCGAAGGATCTTTAATGTCGCAGGTTTTACAGTGGACACAATTTTGAGCATTAATTACAAATTTTTTCTCACCCTCTTTTTCTACAATCTCATATACTCCAGCAGGGCAGTATCTTTGAGCAGGCTCATCATATAAAGGTAAGTTATGCAGTATCGGTATGTTTGGATCTTTTAATTGAAGATGGCACGGCTGATCTTCCTCGTGATTAGTATTAGATAAATAAACTGAAGAAAGCTTATCAAATGAAAATACACCATCTGGTTTAGGATATTCAATCTTCTTTACATCTGAAACTTTAAGCAAAGATTCATGATCAGGAATGGGATTATTTAAAGTAAAAGGTAATTTTCCTCTGAAAATAAACTGATCAATAGCATTAAAAAATGCACCAATTAGAGCACCAAATTTATGAAAAATAGGACCAAAATTTCTAGATTTATGAAGTTCAGCATATATCCAAGAACTGGCAATTCTATCATCGTATGAAATATCTGTATCAATATCATTATGAATATTTTCATAGATATGCTCTCCAGCTATTTGACCAGATTTAATAGCTGTATGAGAGCCTTTGATTTTAGAGAAATTTAAAGTTCCGGCATTATCACCAGTTAGAAGTCCTCCTGGAAATTCCATCTTAGGTAATGATTGAAGACCTCCCTTTATAAGTGCTCTAGCTCCATATGAGATCCTTTCCCCATTTTCAAGATATTTCTTTATTGCTGGATGAGTTTTCCATTTTTGAAATTCATCAAATGGACTTAAAGTTGGATTTTTATAATCAAGTGGGATTACATATCCTATATAAGCCTCATTATTTTCACCATGATAAAAATATGAACCCGACGGAGTATCGAATGGAGTAGGCCATCCATTTGTATGAATAACTAAACCCGGATCATGTAATTTTTGATTAAGCTTCCAAACTTCTTTAAAACCAATACCGTAATGTTGAGGATCTTTAGATTCAGATAAATTGTATTTGCTTATGACTTCTTTACCTAGATGCCCACGACAGCCTTCACTCAGAACTGTATATTTAGCTTTAATAATAATTCCAGGTTCATGTCCAGGCTTTATTTCACCAGAGGCAGAGATTCCCATATCACCAGTTTGAACACCAACAACCTTGTCATTTTCATAAATCAATTTACTTGCCGGAAATCCTGGAAAAATTTCAACTCCAAGACCTTCAGCTTGTTCAGCCAACCAACGACAAAGATTTCCAAGACTAATCACATAGTTACCATGATTATTCATTGGCGGCATTACAAATGCAGGAACGGGTAATGCAATGTTATTTAACAAAAAAAGTAACTTATCTTTTTTAACAGGAACATTTAATGGTGCATTTTTATCTTTCCAGTCTGGAATTAATTCATCAAGAGCATTTGGTTGGAATACATTTCCAGATAAGACGTGTGCTCCAATCTCAGATCCTTTTTCTAATAAACATATTGAATAGTCAGTTCCATTTTCTTTATTTAGCTGAGCAAATTTAATAGCAGTAGCTAATCCTGATGGGCCTCCACCAACTACCACTACATCATATTCCATAATATCTCTTTCCAAAATTAACCTCTCTTAATACTGTAAAATGTTTACAAAAGACATTACAATTATAGCCCGTTAAAACCCTAAATAGAGAGAAAATTATGAAAATACTAGTTCCTATTAAGAGAGTGGTTGACTATAACGTTAAAGTCAGACCTCTTGCTGATAATTCAGATGTTGACTTAAACAATGTAAAAATGTCAGTCAATCCATTTTGTGAGATTGCATTAGAAGAAGCTGTTCGAATTAAAGAATCTGGAAAAGCAACTGAAGTTATTGCAATAACTGTTGGTAAGACCGAATCACAAGAACAATTAAGAACCGCTTTGGCTTTAGGAGCTGACAGAGCCATATTAGTTGAATCAGATGATTTACTTGAACCTTTAGCTTTAGCAAAAACTCTTGCAAAGGTAGTGAATGAAGAAAATCCTGATTTAATTATATTAGGTAAACAAGCTATTGATGGTGACAATAATCAAACAGGGCAAATGCTTGCGTCTTTGCTTGATTTACCTCAAGCAACAAACGCATCTGAACTAATTATTGAAGATGACTCTGTATCTGTTACAAGAGAAATTGATGGCGGACTTCAAACTTTAAAACTATCCGTTCCAGCAATTGTTACAACAGATCTCAGATTAAATGAACCTAGGTATGCTTCATTGCCGAATATAATGAAAGCTAAGAAAAAAGAATTAAAGGTTATTTCTCTTAATGATCTGGGTGTTGACTCATCCTCTAGGACTGAAATTTTAAAAGTAGAACTTCCTGAGGCGAGAGATGCTGGTGTGATGGTAGAGACTGTTGATGAACTTGTAGATAAACTTAAAAACGAAGCAAAGGTGATTTCATGAGTATTTTAGTAATAGCAGAACACGATAATAAAAACCTCAAAGGAGCAACATTAAATACTTTAAATGCCGCAACACAAATAGGTGATGAGATTCATTTGCTTGTTGCCGGTCATGAAGCCAATAATGTTGTTGAAGAATCACAATCACTTAATGGTGTTACTAAAATAATAAGTGTTGACAATGAGCTATATAAAAATTCATTAGCAGAAGAAGTTGAAAAACTAGTGATCTCTATTGCTTCTGATTACTCATACATTCTTGCACCTGCAACAACTTATGGAAAAAACTTAATGCCAAGAATAGCGGCAAAAATAGATACTCAACAAATTTCAGACATTATCTCAGTTGAATCGTCTGATACGTTTAAAAGACCTATTTATGCTGGTAGTTGTATTGCTACTGTTAAATCATCAGATGATAAAAAAGTGATTACCGTTAGATCAACTGCTTTTGATCCTGTTGAAAAGACTAACTCTAATATTCCTGTTGATACCTTATCAGCTCCTGAAGCATGTGGTGTAAGTGAATTTGTTTCAGAGGAACTTGCTGAAAGCGATAGACCAGAATTAACTGCTGCAGAAATCGTGATTTCTGGCGGAAGAGGAATGCAATCTGGTGAAAATTTTCATTTATTAGATAGTATTGCTGATAAGCTTGGAGCTGCAGTTGGTGCTTCAAGAGCTGCTGTAGATGCTGGCTTTGTTCCAAATGATTATCAGGTTGGACAAACTGGTAAAATTGTTGCACCAGATCTATATATTGCTGTTGGTATTTCTGGAGCAATTCAACATTTAGCTGGTATGAAGGATTCTAAAGTTATTGTGGCGATCAATAAGGATGAGGATGCGCCAATATTTCAAGTCGCAGATTATGGGTTAGTTGCTGATCTCTTTAATGCGCTTCCTGAATTAGATTCTAAGCTTTAATATTATCTATAATTAGAAAAAGGGCTTTAAGCCCTTTTTTTATTTCTAAATTCAGGTGTTATTATAATTAAATGTATACAAAATCTTTTATAAATTGATTACTAAATTATTCTCATCATTCATAAACCAGCCATTTAGATTCATGGTTGTTTTGTCTTTTTTATTTTTAGTCATTTTTTATTTACTTGGATTAACTGGATTAATACTTTCTGCAGACACTTCATTAATTGGTGAGGCATCAAGATGGTGTGAGCGAGTAAGTGTTGGGGCTTTCAGAGAACCAGTAAATACTTTGAGTAATTTAGGTTTTATGGTTATTGGCTTATATTTATTCTGGATTATATCGAATGAGTCAACCTCACCAAACAATAATTTTATCGGTATTACATCGATATCATTAATGTATGCATTTGCTGCTTGGTGGCTTGGTCCTGGTTCTATGTTAATGCACGGGACCAATACAGAGTGGGGAGGTTGGGCTGATAACCTTAGCATGATTATGTATATCATTTTTCCATGGCTTTATAACATTTCATTAATGGCTAAATGGAGCCTATCAAAGTTTATAAATATTTACGTTCTTATAGTTGTTGTTTATTCCGTAGTGAGATGGTTTACCTCTTGGGATCTTGGTATTGGTTTTAATTTATTTGGTACCTCTATAGGACTTTGGGTCATATCTGAATTTTTATACAAGTTTTGGTCTCCACTTAATAGGTTCTTATCAGGATTTGTTGGTTTTGCAGTCCTATTTCTTTTTGGAACAACTGTCTCTGATATCACCTCTAATCCACATGAATATTGGTGGACATTATTGTTTTGGCTTCCAGGACTATTATCCATTAATAAACCCAAAGGTATAAGAACCTATAGATGGTATTTTCTTGGAATGATTGCATATATTTCAGCATTTGCTATATGGCTTACTGGAGTGCCTAATGATGCCAACTGCAATCCGGATTCGCTTATTCAAGCTCATGGTATTTGGCATATATTAAGTGCTGTAGCTACTTATTTCTTCTTTCTACATTACAGATCTGAAAAAACTATAGCTTAAATATTATATTTCTTTAATTTTCTACAAAACCGCAGATTAATTTTATTGAGCATTTATGCACAATGCTATTGTAATTGTTCATATATTATGGAAAATCACTATATAGGCACTCAATTGAGTGCTCCAGAATTTTTAATTTTCAAACTCAAGGGGGAGTATTATGAAATTAATTCGTTCATTTTTATTTTCATTAGTTCTATTTACTGGGGTTTCCATTGCTGAAGAAGTAGAGGAAGTTGTAGTAACTGGTTCTTATATTAAGGGAAGTGCTACTGATGGAGCATCACCTGTTGAAGTTATCAGTAGAGATACTATAGAACTTCTAGGTGCAACATCTGTCGCTGATATAACTAGAAATTTAACTGTTAGCTCCGGTGCTGAAAACAATGCTGACTCTTTTACTTCTGGATCAACACAAGGTACTTCAAATGTTAACTTAAGAGGCCTAGGTCTATCATCAACATTGGTTTTAATTAATGGTAGAAGAAATACTGTTGCTGCAAATACAGCTAATGATGGTAGTGTTTTTGTTGATACAAATAGTATTCCTGTTGTTGCCCTTGAAAGAGTTGAAGTCTTGAAAGAAGGTGCAGCATCTATATATGGTTCCGATGCTGTTGCTGGTGTTGTTAACTATATTTTAAGAAAAGACTTCACAGGCGTTGAAGTGAATGTCTCTCAACAAAAGGCTGATCTTTCTGACCAAACAGACGACAGAGTAAGTGTTATGTTTGGAACAGAAGTAAATGACACAAACTTAGTTGTTGCATATAGCGAGTTAAATAGATCTCCTTTATACGGAACAGATATTACTAAATACTCACAAAACGCTATTAGTGGATTTGGTAATAGCTTTGCTGTTTTATCAATTCCTTTCTTAGTCGGTGGTTACACCCCCTCAACAATAGGTGGAGTATTGGCTGATCCTCTAACTGAAGTTACTTCTGGAGATTATGCAGGTTTTTATTTTTTTGGTGAAAACGTACCTGATGCTAATTGTGTAGCTAATAAAGGTGTTCTTATTGACAATGCAAACATCTATGGAGCTGTTCCTGGCTTGAGTGGCTTTGATGGAGGTCAAAGATGTGGATTCTATTACGGAGATAGATTTAATTTAGTTAATGATGAAGATCATTCTAGTTTATATGGATCTATGTCTACTACATTAGCAAACGGTGTTGGTTTCGAACTTGATTATATTGCCACTGATGTAAATGTTAATGACAACCCACAGTCTCCTTCTTATCCAGCTTTATCATATCTAGCTAAACCTATTATGCCTGGAATGGCAGGAAGCCCATTTACTACACCAGTTTTATGGATTGGTAGAGCTCTTGGTTCAGCTTTCCCATCTCCAATGGCTCCAAGAGAGTATGAAAGTTCCAGAGTTTCTATTGGCTTTAATGGATCTTTAGATAATGGTATGGACTGGGATGTGCACTATACAGAAAGTTCAAATTCGAGTTATCTATTCCAACCTGATACTAGCACTTCTAGATTTGATGCTGCTATTAATGGTGTCGGCGGAGTTTCGGGAACTGAATCTTGGAATCTTTTTGATCCATCTGCTAACTCACAAAGCTTAATTGATCATATTTCTTCAGGAGAAGAAAGATGGTCTGATGCTAAACTTCAAGTATTTGATGTTTTATTAACTGGAGAAAGAAGAGGTTGGGATGTTGCTGCTGGATTCCAATATAAGAATGAAGCTTTCAAAATTGTTAGAAATGATGCATCAATAGCAGTTTTTGGTGAAGATGGAAGCATAACACAACAATCAGACTTAATATTTTTAGGTGGTGGTCTTGAAAATGATTCAAGAAGAGACTCTACTGCTTTCTTTGTTGAAGGTGCTAAAAATGTGTCTGATAAAGTTCAGTTAAAAGGAGCCTTCAGATATGAAAATCTTGATTCCGATTCTACCTTTAATCCTAAAGTTTCAATTAGATATCAAAAATCTGATAATTTAGTTTTACGAGGCTCATACAGTACTTCATTTAGAGAAGCTTCTTTAGTTCAATTAGATTCATCTTTAGTATCTCTTCAAGGTATTCAAGATTTTAATGCTGATGGAACAACTAAAGGTGGAACAGCATTTATCAGAGTGGCAGTTGCTGCAAACCCTGTGCTAACTCCAGAAGAATCAGATAACATGAACTTAGGTGCAATTTGGACTCCAAATGATCAAACTTCTGTTACTCTTGATTATTGGTCAATTGCATATAAAGACGTAATTACTCTTGAAAGTGCTCAAGGTAAAATTATTGCTGATCCAAATGGTTCTGACATTAAGAGAATTAATGGAACTTTAGTAGGTATTACTACTAGTTACTTTAATGCAGCAAAAGTTGATGCAAGCGGTTTCGATTTAGAAGCTTCTTACAACTTTGATACAGCTTATGGTCAAGCTTCACTTGGATTTAATTCTGCACATATGCTTGAATACGAAATTCCAAATGGTACAGGCGGCATGAAAGATGTTGTTGGTTTATTTAACCATGACAATTTCGCTAGATCATTACCAGAAACTAAGTCTGTATTAACTGCAAGCTTAACTAATGGTAATCATAATATTACAGCTTTTTATAGATGGGTTTCTGAATATGAAACTACAAGAGCTGTAGATGCTGCATCTGCTGCAAGAGGTTTTACACAAGATATTGATGCATTTGAGACTATAGATCTTAAATACACTTATAACCTTGATTTAGGAGATTCAAATGTTGTTATTTCAGCTGGTATTAACAATGCTACTGATGAACAAGCTCCTATTGTATACGATGCTGCGAACTTTAGTTATGATCCAAAACATCATGACGCAAGAGGCAGAATGACTTACTTAGGATTTAAAATTACTTTGTAATAATTCTTGAATTAAAAAGCACCGCCAGTCGGTGCTTTTTTTTGTCTATTTTTTAGGAAACCACAAAAATAACTGAGGTGTTGTATCCATATAATCTTTATAATCATCTCTATTTTTTAAGCTTCTATTATCCATCATAGGACATGATATAAAGACAAATAACATTATCATAGATACCGGTGATATCAACAGCCAAAGCGGTGTTTCTACAGTAAGAATTGCCATAAGATATAGGCCAACCCAAAACATCACCTCACCAAAGTAATTAGGATGTCTTGAAAGCCTCCAAAGCCCTCTATTCATAGTTTTGCCTTTATTTAATTTATCTTTCCTAAATTCTCGCATTTGCTCATCAGCAATAGTCTCTATAATCACAGCAAAAATAGAAAATGAACTAGCAAATAACAACAGGTAACTAACACTATCTAAATTGTTACTAGTGAATAAAAAATATACAGGCAGTAGCGATACATTAACTTGAAGGGTTGGTATGAGATGAATGCCGGTAAAATTAATAAATTCTAATCTAAATTTATTACCTTTTTTAAGATCAACATAACGAAAATCTTCATGTATAAAACCTGGCCATGATATGGCCCAATTACGTGTAAGTCTTATGGCCCAAATTAGTATTGGGATCGCTATCAATAAAGAATTAATAATGGAAATATTTGTATCATGAAGGAAACAAAAATATAAAACTATTGGTATTGGTGCAACAGACCAAAAGGGGTCATATAAGCTTGAATTTTTATGGATAATACTACCAATATAGATAATTACAGTAGCAATGATATGTAAGAAAAGAATTTCTAACCATATGTTCAAAAACGGACTATAAATTTGATTTATGTATAAAGGAATAACTAATGCTAATGCATACCATAAGGTTACAATTTTTAAAGATAGAGATTTCATGTCAATTATTTAAGCATAATAAAGTGGTTTTATTAATACTTGATTAATATTAAATATTGATTGACTGTATCTGGACTTAACGATGTAATAAGTAATGAAACAGAAATTAATTAATCATGAACGATAAAAATCAAGCTCATTATAGTAAAAATAAAGATATTCTTATCTATATAGATGGCGAGTTATTTAAAAGAAATGATGCAAAAATTTCAGTCTACGATAGCGGATTTCTTATGGGTGACGGTATTTGGGAGGGCTTAAGGCTTGTAAATGGATCATGGATTTTCTTGGATGAACATATCGATAGATTATTTGAAGGACTTAAGGCTATTGATATTAATTTAAACAAGTCAAAAGAAGAAATTATTGATGCTCTAGAGAAAACTCGTTTAGCTAATGGCATGCATGATAATGCTCATGCTCGATTAATGATAACTAGAGGTGAGAAAATTAAACCTTTCCAACAACCTAATTTATCAATTAAAGGGCCTTCAATTGTAATCATAATGGAATATTCAGATGATGCTAAACCAACTGAAGGTATTACCTTGGCTACAGTCCCTCAGGTAAGGGGACTACCTATGAGCCAAGACCCAAAATTAAATAGTCATTCAAAGTTAAATTGTATTCTTGCATGTATCCAAGCTAAAAAAAATGGAGCAGATGAGGCACTTATGCTTGATCCATTAGGTTTTGTTAACACCACTAATTCGTGCAATTTTTTTATTGTAAAGAATAATGAGGTTTGGACCAGTAGCGGTGATTACTGTATGAATGGTATTACAAGAAAGAAAGTTATAGATATATGCAAAAACAATAACATTAAAGTTTATGAAAAAAATTTCTCACTTGTCGATGTTTACTCAGCAGATGAGGCTTTTATAACAGGAACATTAGGATCTTTAAGACACGTTATAAACATAGATGGTAGACAAATAGGAGATGGAGTGAATCCAGGTTCTATGAATATTAAACTTAAAGAACTATATTTAAAACTTCATTAATGAAAAATAATATCATTGCTATGTGGTCTGGGCCGCGAAACCTTTCAACTGCAATGATGAGAAGTTTTGAAAATAGGCAAGATGTAATCAAAGTTATTGATGAGCCATTTTATGGAGCCTATTTAAAAAGATTCAATAAAAACCATCCGCTTAAACAGGATGTTATTAATTCGATGGAAACAAACTACAAAGAAGTCGAAAAATTTTGTAAAAACGAATCTGTTGATGGTTATGTCTATCAAAAACATATGTCACAACATATTTATGATTTTGATTCACTAGAATGGACATTTAATTCAATTAATTGTTTTTTAATTAGAGATCCTGACCTAGTTACTGCCAGTTTTTTGAATAAATGGAATGATGCTAATCCAATGGATTTAGGTTACAAACAACAACTTAAGATATTTAACTTAATCTCTAACTTAAACGGAATATGTCCTGTTATTGATGCATCTATATTATTAGATAATCCAGAGCATGTATTAAAGAAATTGTGTTTAACTATAGGTATTCCATGGGATTCAAGAATGCTTTCATGGGAATCTGGTTTAAGAGATTCCGATGGAGTCTGGGCAAAGCATTGGTATCCATCAGTAATGACAACAACAGGGTTCTCTAGAAAAACCACTAAATCTATTAAACTCTCCAAGGATGCAAAAAAAATATCTGATGAATTAAGGCCATATTATGATGCTATGATGAAATTTGTAATAAGCTAATAGTATGAATAACGAAATTATAATTTTAATTGTACAAATCATTGCTGCACTAGGTGTTGTTGTTTCGGTTGTATATCTTGGTATTCAAATACACCAACAGAATGAAATTACAAAAGCCCAATTTGGCCACTCTCTCACCCAAAGACAATACGAAAGGTATTTTGCTTCATCCAAAGATGGTGAATTCAGTGAATTTTTATCAAAAGATTGGTCTGGGGAATTATCAGATAGAGAAAGGGTGAGAGTTACTATGTTTTTAATAACCACTCTGGTTGATATATTTGATGTATATGAGAAAGTTGAAAATAATTTCGTCGATAAAAAACATCTAGAAGTTCGAATGAATGCTTTAAAGCTTGGTACTTTCAAGACTGCTCTTGCAAGAACTGTTTGGGATTTTTGGAAAATAACAAGAGATCAGTCATTTATAGATTGGTTTGAAGCTGAAATTTATGGAGATGCCAGCTCTTTGGATTATCAAAAATCTGAAGCAGACTACACAGGTTTTCATAAAAGCATTAGATAATTACTCAATCATTGTGCATTAATAGAGTTTTACTAAATATTTTCAATATATAAAATAACCATATGAATAAATTCTTAAAAGATTCAGGTGTTAAATATCCAATTATCCAAGCTCCTATGGGCTGGATTGCTAGGAGTCAGCTAGCATCAGCTGTATCAAATGCCGGAGGTTTAGGCATTATTGAAACCTCATCCGGTGAAGTAGATATTTGTAAATCTGAAATTGCAAAGATGTCATCGCTTACAGACAAACCATTTGGAGTAAACCTACCTCTTTTATTCTTAAAAGATGATTCTATGGTTAAGTACTGTGTTGAACATGGTGTTAAATTTGTAACAACATCAGCAGGAGATCCAACAAAATACGTTAACGTTCTCAAAGATGCTGGTATAAAAGTCTACCATGCTGTTCCTAGTCTTGATGGTGCAATTAAAGCTTATAATGCAGGTGTTGATGGTCTTGTTGTTGAGGGAACTGAAGGAGGGGGATTTAAAAGCCCAATCGAGGTAGGATTAACTGTTTTAATTCAAGCTATAAAAAAAGAAATTGATTTACCTCTCATAGCAGCAGGTGGGATTGTTGATGGTGTTGGAATGGCTTCTGCAATAGCTGCTGGTGCTGATGGTATTCAAATGGGTACACGATTTGTTTCAAGCAAAGAGTCACCTGTTCATTCTAATTTTAAAGACTCAATAATCAACTCTCCAATTGATGGAACTCTTATACTAAATAAAAAATCTAAACCAGTAATTAGAGCGATTAAAACGGACTTGACCAACAAAATAGATGAAGAGGGTGTAATGGACATGTCAGCACTCATGAAAATAAAAGATCTATATTTTGGTGGTGATATGAATGCAGCGCCAGCTCTATCAGGTCAATCTGTTGGTTTAATAGATAAAGTGAAAAGTGTTGATGAAATAATTAGTACTACTATTTCTGAATATAATGAAGTTTGTAAAAGGCTAAGCACTAGTCAGTTTTGATTTATTTATATCTGTCTATTTTTCTTGTTTTAGTATTAATTACTATGAGTGCACCAATTGCTATCGGATTGGGTATTATATTTTCTCTGCTAATCAAGCCTGATAACAAATTTATCACTAGACGCGTTTCAACTATCCCCTTACAAATTGGTGTTGTAATACTAGGTTCAACGATTGGATTAAAATTAGCACTTGATGTTGGACATAATTATTTTGGTTGGATTACTTTATTTGTTTTCTTATCTTTTTTTGGTGGTTTAATTATTTCTAGAATATTAAATTTAGATAAAAATATTTCTATTCTTATCTCTTCCGGGGCTGCTATATGTGGAGGAACAGCAATTGCTGCAATAGCCCCAATCATTAAAGCAAAGCCTAATGACCTAATTTTGGCATTAACTATAATTTTTATATTTAATTTAGTTGCGTTAATATTTTTTCCGTACATTGGATCTTTTCTATCAATGAGTAGTGTTGAATTTGGCTCATTCGTAGCCTTAGCAGTTCATGATACATCGTCAGTTATTGGAACTGCGTTAGAATATAGCACTGAGTCAGTTGAAGTAGCTGCAACCTTAAAAGTAGCTAGAACTTTATGGTTAATTCCATTAATTATTTTATTAAATTTAATGTATAAAGAAGATAATGTTAAATCTAAATATCCAATATTTGTCTTCTTTTTTATACTGGCTGTATTAGCCAATACCAGCGGAGTCATAGATTACGAAACAGAATTGAAGCTACGATTTTTAAGTAAATGTATTTTAATGGTAGGTCTTTTTTGCATAGGTACACAAACAACTCTAATTGATTTCAAATCATTGAATTTAAAACCCTTTGCTTTAGGGTTTACCCTTTGGTTAATAGCTATACCTACTGCTTACTATATTGTAGTTATTGCCTAGTAAGATTCTGATAGGTTTAATATGAAACTAAACTCCTCTGCAATTTCATTGAATTGATTAATTTGGCCACTCATTCCACCATGGCCTCCGATGAGATTCATGTCCATTAAAATTGGATTTTCAGAAAGATTAAAATCTCTTAACTTAGCAATATATTTTGCTGGTTCAAAATATTGAACTTGTGAATCATATAGGCTTGAAGTTATAAATACAGCTGGATAGTTTTTATAGTCTATATTGTCATATGGTGAATATTTCAACATATATTCATATTCACTTTTAATTGCAGGATTTCCCCATTCACCATATTCAAATGTTGTTAAAGGTATTGAAGGATCAGACATAGTTGTAACAACATCAACAAAGGGAACACCTGATAATATGCCTTTATACAACTCAGGCTCTAAATTAATAATCGCACCCATTAACAGACCACCAGCACTTCCACCTCTTGCAAATACATTAGCTGGATCACCAATTTCTTTTTTAAGAACAGCTTTTACAGCATCATTAAAATCATAAAAGGTATTCATTTTATTTTTCATTCTACCCATTTCATACCAGTGTTTACCCATCTCGCCGCCACCTCTGATATTTATAATTGAAAAAATAAAACCTTTGTCTAATAAAGGTATTATGGATTGTCTAAAACTTGCATCAATATTAATTCCATATGAACCATAACCATAAAATAAAATAGGTGCATTTCTTAAATCTATATCTTTCTTAGCTATGGTTACAACTGGTATTTGTTCTCCATCCCTTGCTGTAATGAAAAATCTATTATCTTCATATTCATTTTTATCAAAATTATTAATTTCTTTATTCCAAACAAGATTTGACTCAAATTTATCTATATCAAATTTAAATATAGATTCTGGATTTAGAAGGCTAGAGTAATTATAAAATAGTGATTTGTTATTTGAATGGCTGTTATTTATTGAGACATCGTATGCATTATCAGTAAATTGAATTTTATTAGTCTCTTTTGAAACCATGTCTAAAAGATATATTTCAGGCAATCCATTAAATCTAACTTCTTGCACCAAGGTATTATCCACAAGCAAAATATTATTTATAAAAGTATCTGTTGAATGCTCAACAATAGTTTCCATTGATTGAATATCTCTATTAGTCTCTGAAATAGATTTTAATATCTTAAAATTAGGAGCATTCTTATTTGATAAAACCAGAAAAACGTTATTTCCTGCATGCTCAATGTAATAGAGGTGATTTAATTCTCTATTAATAAAAACTTTAGGTGATGAAAGAGGGTCATTTAAATCAATTGTTCTAATTTCATTATTATCTGTAGCGTCAATATTTATATATAAATAATTTTTGTCTCTTGACCTAGATAGAGATAGCTCAAATGATTCATCCTCTTCTTTATAGATTAGCTCATCCTCTAAAACTGAGCTTCCTATTTGGTGTCTATAAACTGCATTGGCAATTAAAGTTGTAGGGTCTTTCTTAATATAAAAAATATATAAATTATCAGTTGACCATATTGCATTACCAGTAGTTCTCTCTATAGATTCATATACAAATTCTTTATTATTTGGATCAATAAATTTTAATGTATATGTTCTTCTTCCGTTATTATCCTCACTTAATACTAGCAATG
>CBFHRY010000016.1:0-21407 GCA_965658385.1 Gammaproteobacteria bacterium | reverse complement strand
ATACGCTATTTTTAAGGCTTTTTAAGAATGATGAATGGTGGGTCTGGGTGGACTCGAACCACCGACCTCACCCTTATCAGGGGTGCGCTCTAACCAAGCTGAGCTACAGACCCATAAAAATGGGAATGTGCATTCTACCTTTGAAATTGAATTAGGACAATTAATCTATAGAATTTTTAAGAGATTTATAAAGCGTGAAATATATATAACCAAGAGGTAGTGCAAATAAATATTCACCCGCCGCTAAAAATATAAGATTAGTTAAACCAGGTTGAATGAGAGTGGCAATTATTAGTGAAAATATTATTGTTAATGCAACAAAGGAAAGTGTTAATCCAAACAAGCGTCCCCCATGCTCATCGGTCATTCTCCATGATTCTTGGATAGAGTCTGAGACTGATTTATTCTCAAGAACAATATATCCATAAGTAAGTGAAAGTCTTGCCATCACATATATACCTGGAAGAATTAATAGCAAAAAACCTAGAAATGAGGCAATTCCTATTACAATTGATGCCCCCAAAATAGAAAATACCCTTTTCATCGCCTGAAGCTGAGCATCTAGTGGCGATATATCTTTGTCATTATCTAAGCTATCAAATCCAACCCAAAGTCCGCCTAAAAAACCCATTTGGACAATAATTGCTAGAATTGCAACTGCTAAAAAAATCGCGCCATTAGAATTTATATACTCAACAAAATCCTCTGGCTGAGTAAGTTGCTGGATTGGCTGAAGAATAGAAGCCATTGAAACTTCCATAAAAGCCACTGGTAATGCCAAGGCGATTAGATAGCCAGCATTGTCTATAAAAAATTTCCAAGCGTTGATAAATTGATTCATCGGGTGATTATAAAGTACTATGTGCGATATGTTTAGATCGCTATTATTTTTGTCTTTATTTTTATTAATCTCATGCAGCAAGGACTCGGATCAAATGCAATATCCTGAATCAGAAAAAAATTATCTTGTGGAAGATATTCATGGCTATGAAGTTGAAGATTCTTATAGATGGCTTGAAGATTTCACAAGTGACAAAAGCATTGATTGGGTAAAACGCCAAAATAAATTTACAAATAAGTTTATAGAAAATACTGCATACAAAGATTCCATATCAAACTATTTAAGCGATATTTGGGATGCTGATTCTCAAAGTATTCCATTTAATGTAAGTGATAAAACTTTTTACTATTTCAATGATGGCTCGTGGCAACAAAGCAAATTGATGATGAGAAAATGCCCTGATTGTGAATTTGAGGTTTTACTTGATCCAAATACATTTTCAACAGACGGCACTTTCTCTTTGGCAGGAATAAGTATATCTAATGACGCCAAATATATGGCCTACTCTATCTCTGATGGTGGCTCTGACTGGAGAACATGGAAACTATTAGATCTAGAAACTAAAAAGCAGCTCACAGATGAAATATTATGGTCAAAGTTCTCAACCCCAGCATGGGAAAATGATAGCTCTGGTTTTTATTATCAAAAGTATGAGGAACCCTCAGATGAACTTTTAAAAGATCTTAATTCCTCACCCAAACTTATGTTTCATAAAATTGGTACAAGTCAAAATGAGGATGTTGTTGCATATGAAAATAAAGATAAGCCTAGATGGAGCTGGGGCATAAGAGTTGTCAAAGATTCAGATGTTAGATTTCTCTCAATTTCAGAAGGCACAGATGAAAGAAATAGGCTCTACTTTAAAACAACAAACGACAAAACATTTAAGCCAATTATTGATGAGCTGAGAGCTGCGTATTCGTTGATTGGTTATAAAGATGGTCTTTTTTGGTTCTACACGACAGAAAATGCGAAGAACGGTAAAGTGGTTTCTTTAGAGATTAATGGAAATGATTTTATATGGAAGGAAGTTGTTCCTGAAAAACAAAATAATATTAGCAGTATTAGCTTAATTAATAACAACTTTGTAATTAATTATATGGTTGATACCTTTTCAGAGATCTATTTCTATACTTTGAGTGGAGATTTAATAAATAAATTAGAAGGATTTGAAGAGTCAACAATTTCTGGTTTTGGTGGGAATATTGACGATCAAAGAACATATTTCTCAATTAATAATTTCATAAAACCAAAAGAGATATATGAAATAGACTTAACCACTCTTCAAACGAGTTTGTTCTGGAAAGAAGATTTAAAAAATTATGATCCAAACGAGTTTGTTTCAGATTTTACTTTCTTTGCATCCAAAGATGGCACAAAAATTCCTATTCATATTAGCTATAAAAAATCTTTAGAGTTAACCAAGGATACGCCAGTAATGTTATATGGTTATGGTGGTTTTAATATTCCGATGAGACCAAGATTTAGCAAAAGCCATGCTGCATGGAAAAAGCATAATGGCGTATACGCTGTCGTGAATCTTAGAGGTGGAAGTGAGTATGGTGATTCATGGCATGAGCAAGGAATGCTTTTGAATAAGCAAAATGTATTTGATGATTTTGCTTATGCTGCTAAGTTTTTACATACCTCAAAGATTGGATCTCCAGAGACTACTGCAATTATTGGCGGTTCTAATGGCGGGCTTTTAGTAGCAGCCACAATGCTTCAGGAGCCTGATTTATTTGAAGTTGCAATACCTCAGGTTGGTGTTTTAGACATGCTTAGGTTCCACAAGTTTACTATTGGTTGGGCTTGGGAAAGTGATTATGGCTCTCCAGATAATAAGGTTGAGTTTGAGAACTTGTTAGCCTACTCTCCTTATCACAATATCGAAGCGGGAAAATGCTATCCAAAAACTCTCGTTACTACTGCTAGTCGTGATGATAGGGTTGTTCCATCTCATTCATTTAAATTTGCTGCCAGATTACAAGAACTTCAATCTTGTGATAATCCAGTTTTAATTAGAGTAGAAGATAGGGCTGGGCATGGGGCCGGAACTCCAAAAAGTAAAATTATTGATCAAATATCAGAGATATATGGTTATGCCCTTCAAGAGGTAAGTAGTTAAATACTTTTTATTAAGAAATTTCTAATAATTCAATTTCAAAAATAAGAATAGCATTCGATGGTATGCCTGGTCGGCCTTCATCTCCATAGGCCATGCTTGGGTCTATAAAGACTCTCCACTTATCTCCAGCACGCATCAAAGAGATAATTTTTTGACAACCTTCAATTAAGCCAGACAAAGGGATAGTCAAAGGCTCGCCCATTTCAACAGAAGACCAGAATACTTCGTCATTGGTTAGGGTCCCATGAAAATGTGCAGTTATTGTATTAGTAAGCTCAGCAGTGGCGCCTTCTGGTGATCCACTATTTATTACAGAATATTGAAGACCGCGCTCAACCTCGATAATGTCTGGGTTTTTACTATTATCAATAAAATATTGCATGTTCTGTATTTGGGTTATATTTGGGCTATCTTGATTGCAGCCGATAACTAAAAACAATGTGAGTAAGATATATATATTTTTCATATTAGGTTTCTATTTTTAAGAACTTTCTTTTGCCAACCTGATAGACCTGTTTTGTTCCAGCTAGAATCAGCATTTTAGGATCTTCTACTTTTTTTGAATCAATTTTTATGCCGCCCTGTTTAATTAACCTTGAAGCTTCTGAAGTACTAGCAACCATTCCAGTTTCTTTAAGTAAATTTACCAAAGGCATAGATTCATCATCTAAGGAATAGCGAACCTCTTCAATATCCTCAGGAATGGCGCCTTTTTGAAATCTTTTTAGAAAAGCTTCTTTACACTTCTCGCCCTCTCCCTCTTCATGAAAACGATCAACGATTTCAATCGCTAATTTGAATTTAGCATCTCTTGGATTCATTCCAGCTTCAACAGATGCTTGTAATTCTTTTATTTCATCTTCGGGAAGAAAACTTAAAAGCTCAAACCATCTCCACATTAAGGTATCGGAGATAGACATGATTTTCCCAAACATTTCATTTGGCTCTTCATCAACTCCAACAAAGTTATTTAAAGACTTGGACATTTTATTTACGCCATCAAGCCCTTCTAAAATAGGAACAGTTAATACCACTTGTGGTTCTTGATCAAAGGATCTTTGCAGCTCTCTCCCAACAAGGAGGTTAAATTTTTGATCAGTTCCACCGCACTCAACATCTGCTTCAAGCGCTACTGAATCATAGCCTTGAACTAAAGGGTATAAGAATTCATGAACTGCTATGCTTTGATTTGATGTATATCTCTTATTGAAATCATCTCTTTCGAGCATCCTGGCTACGTTATATCTAGATGCTAGATCAATTAAACCCTCTGCTCCTAGATCTTTACACCATTCAGAATTAAATCTTACTTCTGTCAGATCTTTTTTAAGGATTTTAAACACCTGATCCTTATAGCTTTTTGCATTCTCAGCTACTTCTTCTTTCGTAAGAGTTGGTCTGGTTTTATTCTTCCCAGATGGATCGCCTATTTGGCCAGTAAAATCTCCAATGAGAAATACAACTTTGTGACCTAAATCCTGAAAGTGCCTTAGTTTATTTATCAAAACTGTGTGACCAAGGTGTAAATCAGGGGCTGTAGGATCAAATCCAGCCTTAACTGTAAGTTGTTTTCCAGATTCTAGCTTTTGCTTAAGATCTGATTCGGTGAGGATTTCATCTGTTCCTCTTTTGATTGTTGTTAATGCATCGGCCATGTGCATATCATAGTATTTTTGGAGCATGAAGAGAATCATATTCTTGCTACTTGTCCTTGAAAGATTAAAATATATCTATGCCACTTTATGAAAACAAATTTCAAGCTGAAGCGGATCTAGTTGAGGCCTTGATCAGTAATTCAAACTTTATAAGTAATTCAAAAATTATTGATAACGCGAAAAAAATCATTGATGCTTGCCGAGAAGCTAAATCAGAGCAAACCATGTTAGATGCCTTTTTGAGCGAGTATGGCCTTTCTAATAATGAAGGTGTTGCTTTAATGTGTTTAGCAGAATCTGTTCTTAGGATTCCTGATAAATCCACGCGTGATTTAATGATCTCAGAGAAGCTCTCCGAAGGTAATTGGATTGATCATCTAAATCAAGCTGACAGTATTTTTGTAAATGCATCTACTTGGGGGCTTTTGCTGGCCGGGACAATGGTTAAACCGTCAGAATTATCAAACAATAACCCTGCTAAATTTATTGGCAATCTGATATCTAAATCTGGAGAGATGCCAATCAGAAATGCTGTTTTGGCAGCTATGCATATACTAAGCAAGGAATTTGTTATGGGCAGGGATTTTGATGACGTGCTCAAATCACAAAATCTTAAAGATAACTTGCACTCATTTGATATGTTGGGCGAAGCAGCTAGAACACAAGAACAAGCCGAAAAATATTTCCAGTCTTATTTTGATGCAATTAATTCTGTGAGTGATATCAACAAAGATACAGGAAATAAGAATGGGGTTTCAATAAAACTTTCTGCGCTATATCCAAGATATGAAACAAGAAAAATTGATAGAGTTAAGCAGCACCTTTCAAAAAAACTTACTGCTCTTATTCATGAAGCAATGGACAAGAATGTTGAAATTACTATTGATGCAGAGGAACAAGACAGGCTTTCATTAAGTTTAGAAATTATTGAAGATATCCTATTATCTGAAAAGGTTAAGGATTGGGAGGATATTGGTATTGCTGTTCAAGCCTATGGCAAACGAGCGCTAGATGTAATCGAATGGGTTGAGTCGCTTCTAAAAAAAAGATCGCCTATGCATATCAGGCTTGTCAAAGGTGCCTATTGGGATTATGAAATAAAAAATTCACAGGTATCGGGACATAAAGGCTATTCGGTTTTCACAAAAAAAGCTCACACCGATATCTCATACTTGGCCTGTGCTGAGAAGATATTATCTATAGAGGGAATATCAGCTAAATTCGCGTCTCATAATGCTCACACTATTGCTGCAATTAATGAAATGGCTAAAGGTAAAGAGTTTGAGTATCAAAGACTGTATGGCATGGGAGAGCTTTTATATAAAAAAGCTGACGAGGTTTTTTCTTCAAATTATAAAACTTCAATCTATGCGCCTATAGGCAAGTATAAAGACTTGCTTCCATACCTTGTGAGAAGGCTATTAGAAAATGGTGCAAACAGTTCCTTTATTAATAGACTTCTTGATCCTGAAACAGATTCGCTGTGGCTTGCCGATAGTCCGGTAAAAAAAATATCTGAGGAAACAAAAGAAATTCCACTGCCTAAAAATATTTTTAGTGATAGGAAAAACTCTATGGGTATAGACCTATCAGAAGCTTCGGCTCTAGAGGAAATAAACAATAAACTTTCAAACTTTGATGACAACAAGATAATTGTTGAATCTATTTACTCATCTCGTACATCGAAAGCCGCTGCATCTCAATCAGCATCTTCTTTAGCAACAAACAGAGAAATTGGGAAAGTAACTTTTGACTCTAGTGATGATATTGAGGCAGCATTCTCTTCTTATAAGCCATCAGAATGGGGATCTACTTGCGTAACTGAAAGGTCAGCTATTCTCAATAAGATCGCATCCTCTCTTGAAGATGATCCTTATGAAATTCTTTATTATTTAATTCATGAGGCTGGCAAACATATTGAGGATGCGGTTGATGAAGTAAGAGAGGCTGTTGATTTTCTCAGGTATTACAGCATAGAAGCAATTAAACTTCAGAAAATTCCAGCCAAACTCAATGGGCCTACAGGTGAAGAGAATATTTTTACCTACCGACCAAGGGGGAGATTTTTATGCATAAGCCCATGGAACTTTCCTGTAGCTATTTTAGTGGGTCAAATTAGTGCCGCTCTTGCAACTGGGAATGATGTAGTTTCAAAACCATCAGAGCACACTCCGATACTTGCTAGTTTAATAGTTAAATTATTCCATAAACACGGCATCCCTGTAGATGCTCTAGAGCTTGTTCTCGGTGACGGCTCTCAAGGAAATGCACTTACTAAATCTAGTGGCCTTAAGGGTGTGGCTTTTACTGGATCAACAAAAACCGCAAAGCATATCCAGGCTAGTCTTTCAGATAATCAAGAAGAGATGATTACATTTGTTGCTGAAACAGGTGGCTTAAATTGTATGATAGTAGACTCAAGCGCCCTACTTGAGCAGGTTACTGATGATGTAATTAGATCAGCATTTAACAGCGCCGGTCAAAGATGTTCTGCATTAAGAGTTTTACTGGTGCAAGATGAGATCTATCCTGAGCTAAAAAGTATGATAACAGGGGCAATGTCTGTCCTGGATGTTGGTCCTACTGATAACTTCAATAATGATATTGGTCCAATAATTTCTAAAAATGCTTTTGATGGCCTAAATGATTATATTAATTCAGCAAAAGAAAATAACTTAGAAGTGTATCAGTCCCCTTCTAATACTGAGGGAAATTATATTCCTGCCACTCTTATAGATATTAACTCTTTAGATGAGATACGGTCTGAGAAATTTGGCCCAATTCTTCATATTATGAAATTTAAATCTACTGAAATTAAAAATGTTATTCACAATATAAATAAATTAAATTATGGCCTAACGCTAGGAATTCATACAAGGGTAGAGTCTAGAGCTGATGAGATTAGCAAGACCGCAAATATTGGAAATGTATACATCAATAGAGACATGGTAGGAGCTGTGGTTGGGGTGCAGCCTTTTGGGGGAGAGGGGCTTTCTGGAACTGGGTGTAAAGCAGGAGGTCCAAACTACCTGTCGCAATTTGTTAATGAACAGGTGGTATCAAAAAATACTGTTGCCTTTGGCGGAAATACTGAACTGCTTAATTTACAATCTGAAGAATGATAGGCTTTAAAAAAGTACCAACAAAGTTGGTTTTATTTGTATTTATATCTATGGTGGTGCTCATACTTTTGCTCTATCTTGATTTAAGTACAGATCAGCCCCCTCCGGAGGAAGAAGTTTTATTTACTGAAGAAGTTAAGGCTTCGCCTGAGGCTGTGCAAACGCAAAAAACTCATACAGTTAAAGACGGTGAAATCCTATCAATCATATTGGAAGATTTTAATATTTCACTAAATACACAATATAAAATCTATAGCCTAAAGAACTCAAGCTTGGTGACCGATATTAGGCCTGGAAATAAAATTATCTTTAGTTATTTAGGCAGTGAATTAGAGAGTATAGAGATTGAAAAAGATAAGCTCAATTCAGTGTTTGTGAGCATAGAAGATTCGGTAACTATTAAAAAGCTAAGAAAAGAGGCTGAACTAATACAGTCTTATGCTGGAGGCTCAATATCCAAGTCTTTTTATGAGGATGCAATTGCAGCAGGAATGCCTGATAGCATTATTATGGATTTCGCTTATATTTTTGGCTGGGATATAGATTTTGTATTCGATACAAGAGATGGTGATAATTTTGCTGTAATTTATGAAACCCCATACTCAATGGGCGAGCCTATACAAAGTGGTGATATTTTAATGGCAAAGTTTACCAATCAAGGCAAAGAATATGTTGCCAATCGATATATAAAAGAAAATGGTGATAAAGGATACTTTGATGCAGAAGGTAATAACATGCAAAAAGCTTTCTTAAGGGCACCCTTAGAATTTTCTTACATTAGCTCTCATTTCAATCCAAATAGAATGCACCCTGTTCTTCATACCATTAGAGCACATAATGGAGTGGACTATGCTGCCCCAAGAGGCTCCCCTGTAAGGGCAACTGGATCTGGTGTGGTTGAGTTTGTTGGTGTAAAAAATGGGTGCGGCAAGGAAATAGTATTAAGGCATACAAATGACTACTCAACTCGTTATTGTCACCTAAATGGCTATGTAAAAACTATAAAAAAGGGCAAGAAAGTATCTCAAGGAGATGTGATTGGTTTTGTTGGCAGCACCGGCCTAGCAACAGGGCCTCACCTCCACTATGAATTTAAAATAGGCAATAAGAGAACAGATCCTGTAAAAGTAAAACTGCCATCAGCAGAACCTATTCCAGTAAGTCTAAAAGAAGATTTTGATATCCTTTTTGACCAAAATAATTTAATGTTGAAAGAGATGGAAAAATTTACAAATCCTGATATGAGTGAAATAAAAGATGACTAAATCAATTTATATTGGAGCAATGACTGGAACCAGTTGTGATGCAATAGATATATCTTTTATAACAGTAAATAAATCAATAAAGCTTAAGTTTTTTCATAGCGCAAAAATACCTAAAAAAATTCAAACTGAAATCAAAGATCTCATTGCAGCGAATGAGATATCTCTTAGCAATTTAGGCAGATTAAACAAAGATATAGGTGAAATGTATACAAAGGCTATTGATAAAGCCATTCTTCTTAGCGGCATCTCAATTAAAGATATCGCAGGTATAGCAATATCAGGGCAAACAGTAAGACATGAAATGATTAAGGGAAAGGGTTTTTCTCTGCAACTGGGTGACCCTAACATTATTGCAGCTAAAATTAATGTTCCTGTGGTTGATAGTTTAAGGGGTATGCATATTGCAGCTGGGGGCCAAGGTGCACCGCTGGTACCAGAGTTCCACAGCAATATTTTCTATAAAAGAAATACCAAAAGGTTAATACTTAATATTGGCGGAATATCCAACTTTACTTATTTAAAAAATAAATCTGAATTTTTTGGAAGTGACGCAGGTCCTGGCAATGCTTTGCTAGACCTTTATTGCCAAAAGAAATTAGATATGCCCTTTGATAGAAATGGAGCTATAGCGTCAAAAGGACAGGTTATTCCTGATGAACTTGAAAAGTTAATCTCTTTAGATTTCTTTAAAAGCTCCTTCCCTAAATCTACAGGCAAAGAATTATTTAACATTGATCTGTTGTCAAAAAATTTACTGTCCAGTTCTCCTAAAGATGCTTTAGCAACTCTGACAGAACTTACAGCAAAGTCAGTGCAGCTTGCCATAGATAATAATAATTTAGATCCGAAGGAAATCGTTGCATGTGGAGGCGGTGTTAAAAATAAATTCTTGATGCAGAGAATATCTGAGCTCACTTCTTTGAACACTTTTACAACAGCTGATGAGGGCTTAGATCCTCAAGCCATAGAATCAATGGCTTTTGCATGGCTCGGATATAAAAGAATTAAAAACATCCCATCATTAGTGCCTACTGGCAAAAATATATCTACAAAAGCTCTTTTGGGATCAATAACAAAAATTAAATAGTAAAGGACTCGCCACAGCCACATGTTGTTTTGGCATTTGGGTTGTCTATTACAAACTTAGCTCCAGATAAATCCTCTTTGAAGTCTAGAGTTGATCCATACAGATATGGATACGAAAGCGAATCAAGCAATATATCAAACTTTTCAAAGTTAATGACATCATCATCAAAAGCAACATCGCTATCAAACTTAAATCCATATTGAAAACCGGAGCAACCTCCTCCAGTGACATATACTCTAAAGTTTGACTCGTTCTCATTTTCAAGAACTGCCAATATTCTATTTTTAGCAGAATCAGTTAAGTTAATTGATTTAATTGTGGCTGTGTTGTCCATTATATTATTCTTTTCACCTTTACTCTCTTGCCTGATGAGATATCAATAATCCAAAAACTTCCCATCTGAGATTTCTCAATCTCTACTTTAATATTCTTTTTAAAAGGAGATGCTTGGTGTCTAGCCAAGGCTGTATAGGATTCCCATACTTGCCCATTTTCTAACTCGAACCTGTATTTTCCAGTAAATAACTTTATCGGTTTTTTTATATTTGTTTTTATTGAGTTGCTAACAGTTTTAGGGTTAAGTTTTTCAATTTGCTTTTGAGAAAGACCAAATCTTGATTCTTGATTCTTAACTGGCTCCTTGCTTGAAGTTTCTACAACCTCTTCAGGGACCTCTTCTTTAACTACCTTAGGGCTCTCCAATAGTGGTTTCTGAGGTGTTTCCAATGGTTTAAAGAATATACTATCGAAACATTCTAGCCTCTTTTTATCAGATTTTATTTCAGCACAATCCAATGGATCGTTAGATGCGCTCAAAGAAATTGAGAGAGTGGCAGTTAAAAAATATTTATAAAATTTCATTATCAAATTGTAAGGCTAAACTAATAGAGTTCAAAATTGAGATATAGTTCTGAATTATTCTTTGTAACAATATAAAATATATTTATGGGTGCTTATCTTTGGTTCAAGGTCTTTCATATCTTTTTTATGGTTGCTTGGTTTTCAGGAATATTCTATTTACCAAGACTTTTTGTAAACCATATTGAAACAAATGATGAAAATACAAAAAAACATTTATTAGGGATGGAGCGAAGGCTAATTAAATTCATAACGCCTTTTGGAATTCTATCAATAATTTTTGGCCTTCTAATGGTATATCTGTCATATGATATGACAGCTCTTATAACCCAGAGCTGGCTATCTCTTAAATTGGCAGTTGTATTTGGATTGGTTTGGTATCAGTTAATGTGCTTTAGGATCATTAAAAAGCTAGAGTGCAATAAGTTAAAATGGACTGCTTTTAAAATGCGATTATTTAATGAGCTCCCAGTCCTGTTTCTTTTAGTTGGAATACTTGCGGCCGTATTTAAATTTTAAGCTATCTTTTTAAGAGCAAACTTTTTTTGATATGATAGCGGCCCATAAAGGGCCAAGGATAAATTAGAAATTGAGCAATATAGAAAAATCGATAAAACTTTTTATAGAGGCTAAGCAGTTAATGCCTGGAGGAGTAAATTCTCCTGTTAGAGCATTTAAAAATATTAAAAGTAACCCAATTTTTTTTAAAAGTGCAAAAGGTCCTTATCTCTATGATGTAGATGATAATCAATATATTGACTATATAGGCTCTTGGGGTCCAATGATTATGGGCCACTCTCACCCCATGTTGGTAGAGGCAGTAAAGAAACAGGCTGAAATTGGCACAAGCTATGGGGCGCCAACTGGACTCGAATCAGATGTTGCTAAATTGATTAAACGGGCCTTGCCAAGTATAGAAAAAATTAGAATGGTTAATTCTGGAACTGAAGCAACCATGAGTGCGATTAGATTAGCAAGAGGTTTTACTGGCAAGAATAAAATTATTAAATTTGATGGCTGTTATCACGGGCATGTAGATTCGCTTCTTATTAAAGCAGGATCCGGAGTTTCAACATTTGGGCTTCCTGACTCGCCAGGAGTTCCTGCAGAACTAGCGAAACTAACTTACAGCCTTCCTTACAATAATATTGATACTTTTAAGAATACCTATGAGGCAATAAAAGACGATTTGGCCGCTGTAATTGTTGAGCCTATTGCAGGAAATATGGGATTTGTACCAGGCACTGATAAATTTTTACAAACACTGCGATCACTTACAAAGAAAAGTGGATCACTTTTGATTTTGGATGAAGTGATGTCAGGCTTCAGAGTTTCTCTTGGAGGAGCGCAAGAGGTTTATGACATCAAACCCGACCTTACTGCATTAGGAAAAGTCATCGGTGGAGGCCTCCCAGTAGGTGCTTTTGGTGGCTCGCAAGAAATTATGGATTATCTTGCGCCTGAAGGTCCTGTATACCAGGCTGGCACCCTCTCAGGAAATCCTTTGGCCATGTCTGCTGGCTCAACATTATTAGATCTCTTGATATCTGAAAACCCTTATCCCGAGCTTGCAAAAAAATCACAATATCTTTTGAGTGGAATGAGCTCTATTATGCAATCAAAAGGTATTCCATTTTGCCACAACCACATTGGTGGCATGTTTGGTTTCTTTTTTACAGAAAAGCTGCCCGAAAATTTTAATGATGTTGCAGCAACTGACGATGATATATTCATTAAATTTTTAACAAAGTGCTTACTTAATGGAGTTTATTTTGCGCCCTCAAAATTTGAAGCGGGTTTTATTTCAACTACGCATTCAGACAAAGTGATAGATGATACCCTTTCAAAAGTAAGTGCTGTAATGGAGAGCTTTTAAATGTCTTATGATATTAGCGCGCTAGGAAATGCATTGGTTGATACTCAATTCATGGTTGATTATGAGTTTCTTCAAGAATTTAACCTTGAGGCTAATTCAATGGTATTGGTCTCTGCAAAAGATCAAGAGCCTATATTAAAGAAGCTAAAGGCCCTCAATAGCGAATCCGTGTCAGACTGCGGAGGATCTGCTACTAACTCTCTAGTAGCGGCTTCAAACTATGGCTCAAAGTGTCATCATGTGTGCAGAGTTGCTGACGATGATGATGGCAATATGTATATAAATAGTCTTAAAAAAGCTGGGGTTCACCATATCGGTATAAGCAAAGAAAACCCGGGCCTGCCAACTGGAAAGTGTCTTATATTGGTTACTCCAGATGCAAAGAGAACCATGATTAGCATGCTAGGAGTAAGTGAGTTTCTTGGAGAGAATGATATTGATCTAGATGCTGTTGAAAACTCAAAAATTTTTTACATAGAAGGCTATATGGTAACGAGTGATGATAATTTTAGTGCTGTTCTTAAGGTTCTTGAGCACATTAAGGATAAAAAAGTAATTAAAGCATTATCGTTAGCTGACGCAGGTTTAGTTAATATTTTCAAAGATAGGTTTAAAAAAATCGAAAGTTATGGGGTGGACATGGTCTTCTGTAATGATGATGAGGCTATGGCTTTTTCTGACAAGTCATCAATTGAAGAGGCAATTAATTTTTTTAAAGATAAAGACTATTTAACAGCTATTACAAGAGGATCAGAAGGGAGTTCTGTCATAGAAAATGGCAAGCAGATTGATGCTCCTGCTGAAAAAATAAAAGCAATAGATACTAATGGCGCCGGAGACATGTTTGCAGGATCTTTTATGCACGCTTATCTGAACGGTCACAGCGTTAATGAATGCTCAGTATTTGCTAATTATGCCTCATCAATGGTTGTAACAAATTTTGGGCCTAGAGTTTCAGATGATAAATATAGAGAAATTTTAAATAAATTGAAAAAAAGCTAGTAAATATTCTCAGTATCTGATATTTTCTCCACCCTAAAAAATTATTAATTGCTGATGCCTGCAAAAAAAATCAAAGAAACTAAGAAAAATACGACAAAAAAAACTGTAGCTAAAAAAGTTACAACTAAAAAAGCTGTAACAAAGAAGACTGCAGCTAAAAAAGTTACAACTAAAAAAGCTGTAACAAAGAAGACTGCAGCTAAAAAAGTTACAACTAAAAAAGCTTCAGCAAAGAAGGCTGCAGCTAAAAAAGTTACAACCAAAAAAACTGTTGCCAAAAAAGTTACGCCTATAAAGAAAGCTGCATTAAAAAAAGTTGTAGCAACGACAAACAAATCTAAAATTGCTCCATATAAATCAAAGAAGAATGAAAAATACATGAGTGCTGCTATGAAAAGGCACTTTACTGCAGTGCTACTTAACTGGAAAGAGCATTTGTTTGATGAAATGCAAAAGACTTTCGATCACCTAAAAACCAAAGGTGAAACTTATGCTGATCCTATTGATAGAGCATCACAAGAAGAAGAATTTGCTTTTGAACTAAGAACAAGAGATAGAGAAAGAAAGTTAATTAACAAAATTAGTATCTCTCTTGAAAAAATTAAAGAAGATGACTATGGCTGGTGTGATGCATGCGGCGTAGAAGTTGGAATCAAGAGGCTTGAAGCAAGGCCAACAGCAACTCACTGCATAGATTGCAAAACGCTTGATGAGATTAAAGAAAAGCAACTTAATGGCTAATACATAGTCACTTAAAATGCTTTCACTGAGATGGTTTGATAGATAATAAAAAAATTAGTAAGTTTGCAATATCAATTGTAAATACTCTCCAAAAAAACAACTTTGAAGCATATTTAGTCGGCGGCTGCGTAAGAGATATTCTATGTGACATGTCACCTAAAGACTTTGATATTGCCACAAGCGCAACGCCAGAGCAGGTTCGTAAAATTTTTAAAGCTTCTAGAATTATTGGTAGAAGGTTTAAACTTGTTCATGTTTTCAGTAGAGACGAACTTATTGAGGTTGCAACTTTTAGATCTGATGCAGGCTCCAATCAAAACCAGTTAATAAAAGATGATCAGGGAAAAATTCTTAGAGATAATATCTGGGGGAGTATTGAAGACGACTGCATAAGAAGAGATTTTTCTTTAAATGCTCTCTACTATTGTCCTGTTAAGGGCGAGATAAAAGACTTTAGCAATGGTCAAAACCATATTAGAAAGAAAATAATAGTCTCGCTAGGAGATCCACAAAAAAGATTTGAAGAAGATCCTGTTAGAAGCCTTAGAGCAATTAGATTTAGCTCAAAACTTGGTTTTAAAATTGATAATAAAATCAAAGATGCAATTTATGATAAAAGCTATCTTTTATCAGATATATCTAATGCAAGAATGTTTGATGAATTCTGTAAAATTTTTCTAAATGGAAATGGAGAAAAGAATTTCAATAAACTTCATTCTTTTCATCTACTAAAGTATTTAATAGCATCTAATCCTGATAAGAATAATTACTCCAAAAATGTAATGATTGAGGCTGTTAAAAATACTGATGCTAGAGTTAAGAATAACCAATCAAAGACACCTGGCTTTCTTATTGCAGCTCTCTTATGGCCCGAGTTACTAAGAGAATGTGTGTCAACTGAAGAAATAAATATAAGAAAGTTCTTTAGATCTATGGACAAGGTGCTTAAAAGACAGCAAATAAAAACTGCTATCCCAAGAAAATTTTACAATTACATTAAAGATATTTGGGTGCTCCAGTTAAAACTTCATAGCAGAATAGGCAATCAACCATACAAAACCCTCAAACACCCAAGATTTAGGGCCGCATTTGACTTCATGCTAGTAAGAGAAAGAGCTGCAAAAGTTAAGAGAGGACCAGGTGATTGGTGGGAAAAATTTCAGCTTAATGACCAGGCCCTCAGATCAAAATTAATTAATTCACTTAAAGAAAAAAACGAGGAAGATTCTTTTAAAAAATTTGGATTCTCAGAGGAGTTGAGATAATCTATTAGAAAATAATTTTTTATTTGAATGGATCCAGCAATAAAGGAAATACCTCTTCCTAAGTACATAGCAGTTGAAGGCCCGATTGGTGTAGGAAAAACTACGCTAGCAAATAAAATTGCAAATACTTTTAATTATGATGCCTTTCTCGAGCAACCTGCAGAAAACCCATTCTTGAAGAACTTCTATAAAAACCCTAGTCAGTCAGCACTGGCAACACAGCTCTTCTTTCTTTTCCAAAGAATGCAACAAATTCAGGATTTGAAACAAAGAAGTTTGTTTGAAAGCGTTAGAGTTGCTGATTTTTTAATTCAAAAAGATAGGCTTTTTGCAGAGGTCACTTTGTCTCAGGAAGAAATGAAGCTTTATGACAATGTTTATGACCATCTAACCATTGATGCTCCTACTCCTGATCTAGTTATTTATTTACAGGCTCCAATAGATGTTTTGAAAGATAGGATAACAAAAAGAGGAAATATTAATGAGCAATTTCTAACTTTAGAATATCTTGAAAGATTGAATGATGCCTACTCAAGATTCTTTTTATACTATGAAGATTCACCCCTACTTATCATTAATGCGGCTGATATAAATCTTGAATCAAATGATAGTGATTATGAATCTTTAATTACAAAGATCATGTCAAACCCTAAGGGTAAGACTTTTATCAATCCGCAGCCATCTATTATTTAGATTATGTCTGATAATTTAATCTATGAGCCTCAGCTAACTGCAAAAAATCCTCATCTCAAAAGCTTAGATGAATTTAAACTAATGTATGAGGAGTCGATCAAGGATCCTAAAAATTTCTTTTCAAAAATGGCTAAAGAGAGTCTTTCTTGGTCCAAGGAATTTGATGAAACGCATAACGGGAAATTTGCTGAAACGAGTTGGTTCGCAGGAGGCGAGCTAAATGTAAGCTATAACTGCATTGATCGACATTTAAAAAATAATGCGAATAAAACTGCGATTATATGGGAAGGCGATGAGATTGAAGATTCAAAAGAAATCTCATTTCAAGAATTGCATGATGAGGTCTGTAAATTTGCAAATGTATTAAAGAGCTTGGGTGCAAAGAAAGGATCTAGAGTTTGTATTTATATGCCCATGATTCCTGAAGTTGCATATGCAATGTTTGCCTGCACAAGAATCGGAGCAATCCATTCAGTTGTTTTTGGAGGATTTTCTCCAGAATCTCTCAAAGATAGAATTATTGATGCTGATTGTGAAATTGTAATAACTGCTGATGAAGGTGTTAGGGGTGGAAAATCTATACCGCTGAAGAAAAATGTTGATGAGGCGGTATCAAAATGCCCTGAGGTTTCAAGTGTATTAGTTGTTACTAGAACAGGCGCAGAAATATCATGGAATGATAAATTAGATGTAGCTTACGAGGAGATTTCAAAAGACAAAGATGCAACTTGTCCCATAGAGCCAATGCAAGCTGAGGACCCTATGTTTATTTTATATACATCTGGTTCTACCGGAAAACCAAAGGGAGTATTGCATACCACAGCTGGATATTTATTAGGCGCTCATATGAGCTTTAAATATATATTTGGTATTAGGCCAAATGATAAATATTGGTGCACAGCAGATGTTGGATGGATAACAGGCCATACATATATATTGTATGGTCCGCTTTCAAATGGAACCACTACCCTAATGTTTGAGGGTGTGCCCACCTACCCCTCAGCATCAAGATGTTGGGAAATCTGTGATAAATATAATCTTGATATTTTTTATACTGCGCCAACGGCGATTAGGGCTTTAATGGCTCAAGGAGATGAGCCAGTTCTAAAAACAAACAGAGCTAGCCTTAGAGTTTTAGGGACCGTTGGAGAGCCTATTAATCCAGAGGCATGGGATTGGTACTATAGAGTTGTTGGCAACTCAAAATGCGATATTGTTGATACATGGTGGCAAACTGAAACAGGTTCGGTCTTAATATCTCCAATCTCTGGAATCACTCCAGCAAAACCAGGCTCAGCAACGCTTCCATTTTTTGGAGTTAAACCTGCATTGTATGACGAAAAAGGCAATACATTGAATGGTACAGCATCTGGAAATCTAGTAATGGAATCCTCATGGCCAAGTCAGATAAGAACAGTATATGGCGATCATAAAAGGATGATTGATACATATTTTAGTATGTATGAAGGTATTTATTTTACCGGAGACGGTGCAAGAAGAGATGAAGATGGGTACTACTGGATAACTGGAAGAGTTGACGATGTCTTGAATGTCTCAGGTCATAGACTTGGAACTGCAGAAGTTGAGAGCGCCTTAGTGTTGCATCCAAAAGTTGCTGAGGCTGCTGTTGTTGGATTTGAGCACCCAATAAAAGGTCAAGGTATTTATGCATACGTAACCCTGATGACTGATAATATTTTTACTGAAGAGTTAAGAGTAGAGCTAAGAAATTTTGTTGGTAAAGAAATAGGTGCAATAGCTAAGCCTGATCTTATTCAGGGCGCCCCAGGCCTGCCAAAGACCAGATCGGGGAAAATAATGAGGCGAATACTAAGAAAAATTGCAGAAGGAGAATTTGATTCTCTTGGTGATACATCAACCCTTGCAGATCCTAGTGTAGTTAGTGACTTGGTTAAAAATAAACAAAGTCTTTCGCAGATGTGAGTTATAAGTACCTTAATCTTCTTTTTTTTATATTTTTTCTAGAAGGCTGTGCAATCAAAGTAGATGACTTTGAACCTGAAAATTCCATTTCATCAGGTGACATGGTTAGATGTATGCAACAACCTGTAAATCATCAGCACATTATTAGAAGGGATAATCACCATAATCCAATTGTCCAGAATGATAACGTGACAAATTGTTTAGAAAGAGAGTCTGAATTATCAATAAAAAAAATAGATCAATCTATTTCCATATCAAAATCAATAAAAAAAATAGACAAGTCTCCAAAGAAAGAGACAAAAAATGAGTTCAATGAAGAATTAGAAAAAGCTGCGGATGAAAAAGAATTTGAGAACTTAAAAAAATCTATTGATAAAAAGATTAATTAATTTGTTTCCAATTATTAGCTTTGGTTCTTACTTTGCCATCAGCCTCAAGTTTTATTAGATGTGCCTCAAGGCTTGCTTTTGCAATCCTATGTAGTCTTGGATCAACATCATCATAGACATCTTTTACCAAGTCATCTAATGCAATGCCGTCTTTAGCCCTAACTTTTTCTAATACTTTTTTCTCTCTGTTAAGGCGATGATTAATAATCCAGTCTACTGCCTCAAAGGGTTTGTGAATATAATCACCATGGCCCGGAGCTAAAACCTCTATATTATAATTTTTTAGCTTTTCTAAAGATGTTAAATAATCTCTCATATTCCCATCTGGGGGAGCAATTACAACCGTAGAGCCTTGCATTATATGATCTCCAGTTATTAAGTGATTATTATCTTTTAATAAATAACAGATATGATTTGAGGCATGCCCTGGGGTATGAATGGCCTCAATTGCATACTCATCTGTTTTTATTAAATCTCCATCTTTAAGATGAACGTCAGGCTGAAATGTTAAGTCCTGATACTCAAGATGGTCTTTAATTATCATTCCCATCAATGGAACATTAAGTTCTTTTGCCAAAGGGGTTGCAAGGGGTGAGTGGTCCATATGGGTATGTGTGACAATAATTCTATTTATCTTCTTACCAAAATTATCTAGTATGTTTCTTGAGTGCTCTTCGATATTTGGGCCTGGGTCTACAAGAGTCAAATCATCATTTCCGATAATATAAGTATTAGTTCCACCACCGGTAAAGACTCCGCCATTTGGCGCGGTAATTTTCCTAATTAGCTTTGTATCAGGCATCATCATAGCCCTCATCTCCAGGCAGCAACCCAACCCATGCACCATTCTCCTTAAAAAACTTTGGCAAAATTGAAGGTTTATCTTTTGGAGATATTTTTTTTATTGCTTTGATAAGCTCATCTGCGCTTTTGAAGCCACAACAACTTTCTAAATTTTTTAAAGTTGGCATTATCATTTGCATTTCACCTGAGCTAGCTTTTTCAAGTGCCATCTCTGGTGTAATCCAAACACTTTCTGTAATCTCTTTCCCGTCATGCTCATTTTTCTGATAATTAGGAATGCTGGCTACAAAGAATCTGGTATTAAATCTCTTTGCCTCAATCTTTGGAGTTATCCAGTGTGAGAGAGGGCTCATATTCTCTAAAGATAAATATAAATCCTCTTTAGATAAAATTTCATAGAGCGATATATCTCCAGCATTAAGTTTTTTTCTATATGATTCAAGCAGCGTATTAAATGAGTCGTCCTCACCAACTTTCTTGCTTGCTGACTCTGCCATGAGAATGCCAACTTCTTCAAAGGACTCTCTAATTGCAGCTATCCAGTATGCGAGACCTCCTGATTTTATATTAAGCTGTAAAGATGCTTCTTCATCGGTCATGTTTTTACAAAATGATGCGACCTCTGTTCCTTGATCGGTATCATCAACCTTGCCTCCTGGAAATACATATAAGTTTTCAAAGGGGGGTCTTTTTGACCTTTTCACCATTAGAACTTTTGGACCCTCGGGTGAATCTCTAAAAAGGAGAATTGTTGCTGCAGGCGTTAAATCGTTTTTATTCATAAAAAATATTATATATGCCTTAGAATACTAATTATGAAAATAACTACTAATCTTATGAATGATATTGCTCATGCTCCAGAATGGTTTCATGAGGCAATTAATCAAAAGCCACAAGAGAAAATTTTAGATCATATTGATGGCAACATTAGTTATGCATTTTGGAAAGCAAAGACTAGCTGTGACAGTCTAATCGTGCTTGTCCATGGAACTGGCGCACATAAGAAATGGTGGTATCCGGTTGGGCCAAAGTTAAATCATAAAGCGCATGTTATAGCAATTGATCTTCCTGGAATGGGAGATTCAGGTTTTAGAGAAAAGTATAAAGTCGAAGATTTCGGCAGTTGTGTTACAAATGTTATTAAAGCTGAAAAGGCTCTTCACAATATAAATTATGTATACCTTGTTGGCCACTCACTAGGCGGTCACGTTGCTGGTTATGTTGGCACTGAAGAGAAAGATCTTATAGATGGATTGATGATTGTTGATACTTTCATTAGGCCACCTAATTACGATAATTCTGAGCACAAAAAAAATGGGCCTCTAAGAATGATAAAATTTTATGAGGATAAAGAAAAACTCTTGCAGAGGTTTAGATTGATGCCTAAGCAGGATTGCGAAAATGATTGGTACCTTAGGTATATTGCTGAACATTCAATAAAGCATACTGAAGATGGATGGAGATGGAAATTTGATGACAGGATGTTTACTGGATTGGAAAGATTATTTGGTTATAAATTTTCTTTTGAATGCCCTGCCTCATTTGTTCATGGTGAAAATAGTCTTCTTACATCTGGGAAGCTTTTAGAAAATGCAAAATTGGCATACTCTGATAGGATGAAATTTATCAATATGCCTGGATCAGCTCATCATGTTCCTCTTGATAAGCCCAATGAGTTAATAGATTTAATTTTGACTGAATCTGGCCTCCTTTAGTATGAACTATTTTTATTTCTTT